>JBLIZM010000083.1:0-4989 GCA_048859855.1 Trichlorobacter sp. | reverse complement strand
TCATTGATAGCCTGGTGATAATCCGCAGGATGGGTGCGATTGGTGGTCCCTACCTCAACGAGGGTGACCCCGCTGTGCCGCATGACATCAGGTATGCGGAACGAACCACCGATTTCAACCAGTTCCCCCCGTGAGACAATTGCCTCACCCCCTTGGGCCAGGGCGCTGAGTGTCAGGAGAACGGCCGCCGCATTGTTGTTGACCACCAGTGCTGCTTCAGTACCGGTCAGTTCAGTCAGGAGTGATTCGACATGGACATACCGCTCGCCACGCTCTCCTTTTTCAAGGTCGTATTCGAGGTTGCTATACCGTTTTGCAATCTCATGCATCTGGCTGAGGGCTGCGTCAGCCAGTGGAGAACGGCCAAGGTTGGTGTGGACGACAACGCCGCTTCCGTTGATAACCGTCTGAAGATGGGGGCGCAGCTGTTGGGTAACAGCCTGCCTGACCTGGTGACTGATAGCAGCGGTACTCAGATCAGGGGCGCTGTTTTGTCGTAATGCATCACGTAGCGAGGAGAGGACGGTGCGACCGGCCTCCTTCAGGAGCTGCTCGCCGACGCTTTCACGCAGGTCAGTCAGTTCCGGCCATCGCAGAAGCCGATCTAGTTGGGGCAGGCTGCGTCTACGGTCCTGGGGCTGCGTAGTCATTGAGCTGTTCCGATGGAGTCTGGGGACTCTGATAGCAGGACACGCCCACCGTATTCTGCATTTTTACGAACCAGAATCTCAGACTGCTCGCAGGATTTCTCTTTGAAAGCGCCGATAATTTTCTGGTGTTCCTGAACCGATACCAGCATACGGCCCGGTTGTGAGAGGGACATGAGGCGCAAACGTTGGAAACGGGTCACCAACGTATTAATCATGTCACGCAGTTTGTCATTGTTTGCCGCTTTAATGAAAACCTCGTGGAAGTCGTTATGTACCTTGAAAAATTGTTTGACATCACCTTGCTCGGCAAGTTCGCTTAGGCGTTGGTTGATACTCTCGAGCCGGTCAATGTCTTTGGCGGTCAGGCGTGCACAGGCCTGTCTCGCCGCGTATCCCTCAAGAATACTCTTGATGGCATAGAACTCCTCGACATCCTTTTCGGAAAAACTGGTTACCACAGCTCCCTTGCGGGGAATGACCGTCAGGTAGCCTTCCGATTCAAGCTGCCGCATTGCCTCCCTGATTGGGGTGCGGCTAATGCCGTACCGTTCGGCAAGGTCCGGTTCGGAAACCCTGCTGCCGGAGGGGAGAATGCCCGAGATGATTGCGTCCCGAATATTCTCAAGGATTTTTTCTCTTAGTGTTCTATGTCTCTCTCTAATTTTTCTCATGATTGAGGGCCGCTCCGAGCAGGGAATACGTATATTGTATACACGGATACAGGATTGTCAATTTATCAAACGTTCGGCTGCTACTATGCAATGTTTTTTTGCTGTGGTATACTACTTAACACGATAAAAACTGTTTGAGGAACGGCTCCTCACGGACAACACCAGCGAGGTGGATGCATGGACCCGGTACGCCGGATAATACTATCACTGATTGTTCTGTTAGGTATCGTTTCACTCGGAACATTTGGGTTTATGCTGATTGAGGGGTGGGGGGCACTCGATTCACTCTACATGTCAGTCATCACCCTGTCGACCATCGGCTTCAAGGAGGTTCACGACCTCTCGGATCAGGGAAAAATATTTATCATGGTTCTGATTGTTTTTGGTGTCAGTACCCTGGGATACCTGGTTAGCAGCATGGTGCAGCTGATGTTTGAAGGGCAGATTCAGCGGATTATCGGGAGGAAAAAAGTGGAAAAGCGGATTGATGCGTTACATGACCATTATATCATCTGCGGCTACGGGCGGATCGGATCGATGATCTGTCGAGAACTTTCCACCTGTAAAGTCCCGTTCGTCGTGGTTGAGCGTGACACAGAGGTGCTGGAGAAAATTGAAGATGATCAATTCCTCTGGATGAAAGGGGACGCCACGGTTGACGAAACACTGGTTCAAGCTGGGATTATGCGTGCCCGGGGACTGGTTTCGGTGGTTACTTCCGATTCAGAGAACGTCTATATCACCCTGACGGCCCGCGGTTTGAACCCAGGGCTTTATATTCTGGCTCGTTCCGGTGAAGAAGGGACTGAGCTGAAATTGAAGCGCGCTGGTGCCAACAAGGTTGTTTCTCCCTACGCTATTGGCGGGATGCGAATGGCCCAGTCAATTCTTCGCCCTAATGTTGTTGATTTTATCGAAATTGCAACCACCAGTGAACATCTTGACCTCCAGATGGAGGAAATCAGTATCCCGCAGGACTCCGCCTTTGCCGGTCAAACTCTAATCAGTTCTGCCTTTAGAAAAGAAACTGGGGTTATCATTGTCGGGATTAAGAAGGCCCACGGCCATATGATCTTCAATCCCAATCCCCATGATCAGCTTGATGAAGGGGATACCCTGATTGTGTTAGGTGATCCACGGTCAGTGGATTCTTTGGATGCCCTTATCGGTGAGCGGATTATACCGGGGCATACTGCAGCACGGCGGGAGGCACGTAATGCCGGCTAGAGTCGGGATTCATGTCCCCTGGCCACGTCTTGATCGCTATCGTGACGTGATTCTTGAAAAAGGATTTCACCCCGAGTTCTTTATTCCGGCGGAATCGCTTGATAGTTTTGATAATCAGCTGGCGGCAACGATGGCTGCTGATCTGGCTGCTGCTGATTTGCGGTGTACGGTGCATGCGGTCTTCATGGATTTAAACCCCGGGTCAATTGATCCGCGTATCCGGGAGGTCTCCCGGCAACGCATGGAACAGACCTTACGGGCTGCTGGGCTCCTCCGGGCTGACATTGTCGTGGTACATCCCGGATATCACCGGATTATGCACGGATCGATACGACAGCAATGGGTTGATAACAGTGTCTCCTTCTGGCAGGGGTTGTTGCCTCAGGCTACGGGTGCCGGCTGTCGCGTGGCGCTTGAAAATATCTTTGAAGAAGATCCTGCAACGCTGCATGCGGTTTTGACCGCACTGAATACCCCGTCAGTCGGACATTGCTTTGACTGCGGGCATTTCAATATGTTTGGAACGGTTTCGTGGGATATCTGGTTCGAAAGTCTTGGGACCTTTCTAATTGAGTGTCATCTGCATGACAACCACGGCCATGCCGATGAGCATCTGCCTGTTGGAGCCGGCCTGATTGATTTCCCCCGTTTACTCCCTCTGATTGAGCGGACAGCCCCGCAGGCGGTCTGGACGCTTGAGGCGCACTCACTGGTTAATGCGGAACGCTCGCTTGAGGCGATTACTCGATTGAGAAGAGGTCTGGTATGACAACACCGGTACTGGTAACCGGCGGCTGTGGCTATATCGGTAGTCATGTGGTACGGCAGCTCCACGAAGCTGGCAGAACGGTCGTGGTCCTTGACAATCTGAGCACTGGCGTTCCTGAGGCATTGGTGCATCAAGAAACCCTGGTTGTTGCGGACCTTTCTGAACCGGGTTGTCTTGAGTCTTTGTTCGAACGCTATCGCTTTAAGACGGTTTTACATTTTGCAGCCTCGATTGTAGCCCCGGCTTCTGTTGAACAGCCGCTGGACTACTACGGTAACAACACGCGTAATACCTTGCGACTCCTTGAGGTTGCGGTACGCTACGGCTTGGAACAACTGATCTTTTCCAGTACGGCTGCAGTCTATGGCCTGCCCCCGGGAGGACGTGCTGGGGAGAATTCCCCTACTGAACCGATCAACCCCTATGGCTCATCCAAGCTGATGAGTGAATGGATGATTCGTGATGCAGCCGCTGCCCATCATTTTCGTTATGTGGCACTGCGATATTTCAATGTGGCGGGAGCAGATCCCCAGGCTCGTATGGGGCAGCGGACTCCCGAGGCAACCCATCTGATCAAGGTCGCCTGTCAGGCAGCCCTCGGTATCCGTTCAGGGGTCGCTCTGTACGGTACCGACTATGATACGCCGGATGGTACCGGTATCAGGGATTATATCCATATTGAGGATTTGGCCTCCGCGCATCTGGCGGCTCTACGGTATCTGGACCACGGGGGAGCCTCGGCGGTAATGAATGTGGGGTATGGACAGGGGAGTAGTGTCCGTGAGGTGCTTGATGTGGTTCATCGGGTTACCGGGGTTCCGTTTCCGGTTACCGAGGAGCCCCGCCGCCCCGGAGACCCTTCCTGCTTGGTGGCCCAGACTGACCGGATTCATGCTTTGACGGGCTGGGTGCCTCGTTATGACCGGCTTGAGACCATTGTTGCCGATGCCTGGCGTTGGGAGCAACAGCTCTTCAAACAACGGAGCTGATGGACAGAAAGAATCCCATGACGGTTGTCGTCTGTCATTTGAATGCTGACTTTGATTGCCTTGGCGCACTTGCCGCCGCAGCGGTTTTGTATCCCGGTGCCCAATTGGTGGTACCCGGCTCCCAGGAACGAAATGTCCGGGAGTTCGCGGCGGCCCATCCTGAACTGTTCCCCCCGTTGGTAAAAATCAAAGAACTTGACCTCGGTGCTGTACGCCACCTGGTGATGGTTGATTGTCATGAACCATCACGCATCGGTCCCCTTGAAGAATGCTTTAATAATCCTGACTGCCGGATAACGGTTTTCGATCACCATCCCCTGACAACGGCCTTTGCCCGCCCGGTTGAGACACGGGTCACGCCGGTTGGCGCGACGGTTACCCTGCTTGCGGAATCGCTCCAGCAGCAGGGAGGGGCGATTTCCTCTGCGGTGGCGACCCTGATGCTGCTCGGTGTGTACGAAGATACGGGGGGCTTGCGCTTTCCAACGACCACCCCAGCCGACTGCCGGGCGGTGGCCTGGATTTTGGAGCAGGGAGCCGAGCTTCACCTTGTTGCTGAAGTTCTTTGTGCTGAACTTTCCTCTGAACAGGTCGGCTTGTTACACGATCTGCTGACCAGTCTTGCCACCAGTGATATTAACGGTATTGCAGTCTCTCTGGCCCATGCCAGCCGGTCGACCTAT
>JBLIZM010000082.1:0-9303 GCA_048859855.1 Trichlorobacter sp. | reverse complement strand
TGGGCAGGTTGGCGTGCTGAGGCAGTCGTTCCCGACGACACTCCCCCCCACGGGGCAGACCGGTATTGCTGCCGCCTGACAGGATCCTGCCACGAGGGGCATACCGTCCGGGCAGGCGGGGGTGGTGCTGCAGAGGTTATTTTGGGTGTTAAGGGTATACCCTTCTGGACAGACCGGCTGGCTATCCTGTACACAGCGATTCACACTGGCGTCATAGCGGGTCCCTTCGGGGCAGCCACCAGCGGTAGTACGTTCGAGACAGGCTGTCTGCCCCAAGGGACAGAATGGCTGCCCGTCAACCAGCGTGCAGCGTGTCTGCTCGCCTGGGCCCAGTATTGTACCATCACCATCGCGGTCAACCCCGCAATACCAGTCCGTAACCGTGCTGGTACTGGTATCAGCGGCTTGTACCGGATCGGTGGTTAGGGTTACCGCACAATCCATCACCCCTGGTAGCATGACAATCTGACCGGCCTGGGGGCGCTCTGGTGGAATCTGGAGCGTGCCATCTGCGGCAAGTGCCAGTGCGGCTGGTTCGCTGCCCGCATAGTGATCAAGGTCGTCCGGGAGCCCTGCTATGGCTGTGCCAGCCATGGTGCGAAACCCGGTTGTTCCCGGATGGTGCCAGGCATCAAGCAGTGACCCCCGCCCCTCGTTCGGGTTACCGAGAAAACTTTGATAATAGCGACGAAGCCGTTCCCGAAGGGCCAGATCAGCTGCTGGCAGGGGACGGGCCGCTCCAAACCGGCCGGCAGCCACTTGAACCAGGAGTGAGCCGAGATCAGCCCCGCCTAACCGATAGGCCTGGCTGATCTCGGGTGCCATGGCATAATAGCCGTCCGGCAGCGCGGTACTGCCGGTTCTGGCGGAACGGGACTGGGCGTAGCTGTTTCCGTCGAGGACGACAAACCGCTCCAAAAGGTCACGATAACGGTACGGCTGATCAAGCCGTACCAGATCATTGCAGCTGAGCGCCAGACCGAGTGAAGGGATCGCCAAGAGTATGCACAGCAGTCGCCGGATCATGGCGTGGCTCCGGTAGGGGAGCAGATCAGATCAGCACCGGCAGCTTCAAGCACGGCGAGATTGGCAAAGGAGCGTCCCAGTTCGCCGTCACAGCCACAGGGGCGTTCAATGGTTTCATCATCCAGCAGGGGGCACCCCCCCTCTTGGCACAAACGCAGACCACTCCGGCTGGAGGATGCTCCTTGCAGCACCTGGTTGCTGACCGGACCGTCGCTGGTTACCTGGCTGCGGGTACTGACCTGACGTACCCGGCACGTTGCCTGGCAGGGATTGACTGCCGGTTGGGACGGTAAAGAAACCTGCTGGGACTGTTGGTTGAGATCCTGATAGTAGAGCGTCTGTTCCGTACCGCTGCTACTGGCTTTGACCCGATCCAGCATCGTTGTGTCAGGAGTGGGTTGTGCTGCTCCCTGACAGAGGTAGCGTTCGGTCATCTGCCAGAAAGGTCGGCAGACCAGCATCTGGGCTTCATCAGCGGCGATGGTTTTGCAGGAGGGGAGTGCGGTGAGCCCTGTTGATCGCCCATTGAATACCAGCACCACTCCCTCCTGGCGAGATTCTTGTAGGCTGCAGTCCTGGCGCTGCCGATACGGGGCGCAGCCATCATGGTACTGCTCCTGGTAATGGATGCTGGTGATGCGACTCGTAATGTCGGCACTGACCGTAGCCGTCTGGGGGCCAGATGCGCCGCAGATGACCGGATGCAGGAGGGGGGTGTCGTTAGCCTGGATACTGCTGTCAATGGTTTGACTGGCGCTGCTGCAGCCGGAACCACTCATACTGATGGTTCCCCTCATTTCCTGTAGAAGCGGGACACTGTCGATCAGTTCTTGCTGAAGGGGCAGACGAATAAGCGTATGCCAGCCATCGGTGCCATCTCCGGGGGGGCATGATTGGTGAGCGGCCCCAAGCCCGGCGGGGCCAGTGTCCAAGAGCTCCAGCAGGAGCTGGTTTTGATCCTGTCGTATGATGCTGTAGATCAGATGATCGGTACAGAGGGTGGTCTGCACGGTTTGACGGGTTTCTTCTGTTATGGGGACCAGTGCCGCGGTTCTGGTTGTCTGACAGGTAAACGAGGCCACCCCGCTCAAGCCATTCGTCATGGCCCGTTGATCGAGGGCCGCCACCAGGCTCCCCTGATCGGTCCGAGCACGCGGAGTCAGTAGCTGATCACGGGCCTGACTCAGTGTTGTCGGCTGTGTGAGCCATTCGGCAGCAGGAGTGCTCGTGGGAACGATCTGGTCATTCAGTCCGGTGAGTGCTGATTGCCCGGGGGTAACCAGTCGGCCGCCATAGCTGATGGTACTGTCCTCAAGGGTAACCGTACTCACGGCAAAGCGGGGAGTCTCGCGTTGTAGTGCCAGGACCACCCCTCCGCCGAGGGCGGTCATCACCTGAGCACGGTTACGCCAGTAGAGATTCTCGCCACAGGAACGGTTGATGCAGAAACAGCCACTCAAATCCCGGAGTGCCCCCTGCTGCAGCGTAACCTGGTCGTCGCTGGTGACCTGATAGGTATAGGGGGTGCAGCGGTCCCAGCTGCCGAGGTCGCAGCTGATGATGCCATTGGTGCATACGCCTGAAATCGGTCTGGTAATGGTCGTGACAGTCGGTGTTTCGTCTGCTCCCCGGCGATTAAGGCTGATGATCAACCGGGTCAGGTCACCGCTTTCGCCAGGCTGTACGATTAACCGTAGTAGTTCCGGTTGCACACCACCAAACAGTGGGGTCGAGAAACGTTGCTGCCCGTCAACGGTTTCCAGCGGCTGACCGGAGACCAAGGGGGTGACCAGCTGGGTGGTTAGACTATCCGGAGTGCCAAACCGTTGCTGTACGAGGGAAGCGCTCCTGAGGCCAGCCTCCTGCCCAGCGGGAGGAGTGGCTAGTGCGCTAGCTGCGGCCATGGTGATGGCGCTCAACCATAGTATGGATTGCGTCCTCATAGCGGGCTCCTGCGGCTAACAGTGCGTCGATTTCAGCGATTTCACGAGGATCTGAGGTGAAGACGTAGTAGGAGTAGGGGTCGACCGAAAGCCTGGCCACCCCGGTACCAAACGGAGTCTCCATAAAGATTTCCGAGTAACGCGGCTTCATGGTTTTGACCGAATTCAGCATCGCCAGACCAAAATCATCCACCTGGAGCAGGTTGTGCTGTCGGGCTTTGGGATAGTCAGCCGACTCGAGATAGAACTTAAAGGCGGAGTTATTACGGATAACATCGCCGACACTGCCGAACTGCTGCATGTCCAGTACCGACTGGGTAATGATTGTGAAACTGCCACCGTATTTTCGGGCACGACGGTATCCCTCTTCGATAACCTCGGTCCCGTGGGATTGTCCCCCAAGAAACTGCCAGGCCTCATCAAAGACGATCAGGCGCCGTTGACTGCGGTCACTTAAATAGAGGTCTTGGGTGACCGCATTGATGACTTGCAGGGTGACCACCCGAAAAAGATCCTGTCGGGCTTTTAACTGTTCAAGCTCCAAAACCACAAACGGGTCACTGGCAATCCTCAGATCACTCGTACCGTTGAAAAAGCAGCCGTACATGCCACTTGAGGTGTATTCCGCCAGGGTAAAGGCCAATGAGGCTGCTTTGAGGCAGATTTCATCCCGCTCGCCGGTCAGCTGTTTGAGTTGCTGCAGGTACTGGTGAACCAGATCCAGATCAGCCTGTACGCCGGCCTGCTGATAGGCGTAGCGGACCGCCTGCCTGATCAGTGCCTGTTCAATACTGTCGGGTGGTGGCCCGCCACCAGCGGCCATGCAGGCAATGATCGGGGCTATCACCGGCAGATCGAAGGCGGGATCCATAACGGTGCTGAACGGATTGAGGGAAATCGGCCGGTCGTGGCGAAAATCAAGGTAGCGGGCACCAGCCAGGGCGGTCATTTTTCGGTAGGAACCACCGATGTCGATTATGCGGATTTTAGCCTGGCTGGCCAGATAGTTATAAACCAGATAGTTGACCAGAAAGCTCTTGCCGGCACCACTTGAAGCACAGACCAGCGCATTGTGGTTGTTAGCGGCCGGGTCAAATAGATCAATACCGCACAGATTCCCCTTGCGGCCGGTAAAAAGCAGTTCCGGACGTGGCATGCCGACAAAGTCAGCCTGCACCGGCAGGGTCGTGGCGATCGCCTGCACCGGCAGTATATGATCCCGATCCAGCGTGTCGACGGTAGCGCCGTGGTCATAGAGTCCGAACGGCAATGCCACGATAAAGAGGATCGGTAAAATACCACGGTCCTCCTGCATCAGGTAGCCCTGTCCTTCCCAGATCCGTTTGGCCCGGGATAGCGACTCGCTCAGTTGGTCTGCATCATCTCCATAGAGCCAGAGTGTTGGAATTACCCGGTAGAATCGCGTTCCTCGCTCGAGTTCATCCACTGCCCAGAGGTACTCATCCTTTTTACGGTAGAGGGAGGGGGCGAGGCTACCGACCCCTTGTTGTTGCAGGACCAGATTGCATTTAGCATGCAGTCGCTGTTTCTGGTTTTTAATCAAAACCGTCACGGTATAGAGAAATGGTGTCCTGATCTGGTCACTGTCGCTGATCATCCCGTCGATACCGCCAACCAGGCGGTTGGTCTGGAGTGGACTGCCGCTGGGGGGGAAGCTTCGGGGGGTGATACAGCGAAAGATCCGCTGATTCATGGTCAGGTCCTGCATGCCACAACTAACCGAGGTGCCATAGAGAACCTGCTTTCTGATCGGCTGGTCCGGATCAAAACGGGTCAAATCCTGGGGGGGATCGGTATTCATCAGCGTTCTGAGCCAGGACAATAAATCTCCCGGTTCGATCCGCCTCGGGGCGAGTCCGGCTCCTTTTAGAATTTCCTCGATACTGCCGGCCCCGGCCAGGAGTTCTTCACTGTTCCGCTGCGTCAGCGGTACCTTGACTGCCACAAAGAGACGAAAACGCCGTACCGGTATCCCGGCGGTCTGGGGTGTTGTCCGTTGTTGCAGCGCACGGGTCAGCGCGTGGGTCACGTTTTTAACCAGTGGCGTGTCCAGGGTTTTTGTGGCGGTGTAGGCCTCAAGGAGCGGCTCAATCCGCGGGTCGGCATGCAGCATCACCTGCAGAATCGAACCTTCCGGCAATCCTGCCCTGAAGAGTCCTTCAAGGGTCGTAATCGAAGCAGCGGATGCGACGTGGAGCGGGGTACACTCCCAGATCCAACCGATTGTGTCATCACTGTTGATATAGATGCTTTGCTCCGGATCAAAATGCAGCCAGGGAAAATAGTCGGAAAAACACTCACGGGTAAGCAGGCTGGCTAATCCGGTACGCTTAATGCCACTTGAGAGGTTGACCGTACTCATCGCTGATCTCCATCGCGATGGCCTGACAGTAACCAGTGGGGCGGATCGAGCACCAGATAAAGATGGCGCTGCAGGTAGAGCACGTTGTCAGCACCGGTGTAGGGGAGTACCAACAGGCGGGTGACACGCGGGGGTGCTAACAACGGTGGTTCCGGACGGGACAAGAGGGCCGCGATCTGGCGTTGGCGTGACTGTTCCACCAGGTTTTCTGGCGGTTGCGTAGTCGTGGTGTCACTGGTTTCTACGCTGTCACGGTACGCGCGCTCAACGGAAACACAGGCGCCAGGATGTCCTTTGGGACAGCTAAAATCTGATGCATACGGATTCATGGCAGCACAGCCGGTCAGGCTGAGCACGGCCAAACCGAGTAGTAACGAGCGGTGAATACTCATCGGGAAACTCCTTTGGCAATTTTTCGGATGGTCAGGGTGGTCCCTTCGGAAATGACCAGGGTTACCGGTCGAGTCGCACCAACTTCAACCACCGGCATCGATTGTCGTGCCAGATCAAGATAGAATTTTTGAAGCTCCTTAAAGCCACCGGCCAGGCCGGTACCGACCCCTGCCAGCGCCACATCCCGGGCTTCAATCGTTTGTGTTGTCCCGAGTGGGTTGATGCTGGTGGTGGTCGCGGCTGATTTCAGGGCATCACCGGCTCCACCGAAGAAGCCTGCCAGCATGCTGCGGGCGATGGCAGAGCCCATCTTGGCAACGACTTTTCCCCGTAGCCCGATCTTCCCGTCATCATCCACCACAAACCCCTTCACTTTTTGATCGATTACCGCCTGCCCTCGGGTGTCGAGGCAGGAAAGCGATACCAAGACTAATTCAGCACGCTCCGTTGCCAGGTTTCCCCGGCCATCGGCAATCACAAAGCAGCCCTGTAGGTCGGCCTTGACCTCGTTGGGAAGCATGGCCGGTGCTTTAATCCGGAGGATCACCGGTACCGGTGTTCCCCGGGCATCGTTACTGGTTGGAGCGTCAAGACCACTTAAAAGGGTCGCTGCCATAAACGAGGGGGGGAGATAGGCTCCAGGTTGTGCAGATGCAGGTGAACTGTTTGGGGGGAGCGCAGCAATCTGGGGGGCGCGGGTGCGACTGATCTCTCCGATATCCTGACGGGGAGGCGGGGGCGCCGGTAGTGCCGGGAGTGGTCCGGGCACCACCGGGACGCCTGTCCGTGGGGAGGGGGGTGGTAGCGGGGGGAGGGGAGGGAGAACCGTACTCCGTTCCGGCCCTGCAATCCGTCCGGAAGGAGCTACGGTGGGGATGCTTTTTAAACTACGGTTTTCCGCTTCCAGTTCGCGCAGACGTTGTTCCCGATCAGCGGCCTGTTGGCGAGCCATCAGGCCAGGATCGAGGGGGATCGGCGTTGGCGCTGTTGGGCGGGAGAGGGGTTTCGTGTTGGTGCTGATGAGGCTGCCGGTGGCAACGGCACCAGCGACACTGCTTGCCAACAGTCCCTGCAGTATCCAGCGCTTGGCCTTGGGAGAGCGTTGCTCCCAAAATTGCTTAAGGGCGTCGTGCATGGGGGACCTCCAGGCCGGTGCGCAGTGGTGTCACGGATGAACCCTCAGGTTTGGCAGGCGAGGCTGGTGGAGCGCTGATTGCTGGTAGCCCTATTAAGGGTTCGACAGCTCCCTGCTTGCCATGGCGCTGGGCAATGATGAGCAGTTCGATCGACTCGCCGGCCTCAAGCTGCTCTTTCTCCAACGCGATTGCGACAGGGTTCGGTACGAGCCGCTGTTCAAGCAAGGTTTGCTCCAAGACGGTGACGGGAGTCTGGGCGGTCAAGCGGTAGCGGTATGCCACGAACCCTTCACCAGGCACGCTGATACGCCGTAGCGGGGTTATCAGTAATTCCTGATAGCGTTTGGGTGGATCGTGCAGCTCCTGTTGCTCGAAACTCTCCGGTAGAGGGTACCGTTGGAGGTCCTGCACCAGACGTACGAGTCGCTGCTCAAAGGGGAGCCCTTCAAAGCGGGCTCGATTTTGCTCAACCGCATCCCGCTGGGGTGGTGAGAGTCGGATCGTTTGGGCCGGAATCCGTTGCGGCAGTCCAACCAGACTGTAGGTGCTTCCCTGGCAGACGACAAAGAGCTCCGTCGGGGTCTCCCGGTAGAGCGGAGGATCACCGCTTTGAACCTTGAATTTGATGAAGGCATCATTGCCGGTGATGGTAATGACCACCCCCTTTTCCGAGGAGCTCAGTACATCGCTGATCGGGCCGGGACAGCTAATGCGGTTCATGTCGGAATTAGAGAGCCTGACGGTTGTCAACTGATCCGGTGCCACGGTTGGCTGAAACGGCTCACCAGCTGCCATTGTCAGAGTGGGGATCAGGAGCAAAAACGAAAATACAATAAAACGGTGTGCGGGCATCAGTCACTCCTTAGTGAGATCCTGGAGTTCGGTTACTTTGAAACGACCGTTCTCTAGGATAAAGCGAACAATGAGGGTAGCGCGGCGGTCATCCGGAATCTGGCCTGGCAGACTGATCAATCGCCGGGCGGTAAGGGTGATCGTGCCACTATCGTGCTGGATGGCCATGTGCTGGATATGGATGGAGCTGACCGCACCACTTTTTTCAACCCGACTGGCCAGGTCGTAGAGCTGTGCCTGTAGCTGCTGATAGTGATCAGCAGCTACATGGCGTAGCAGCTCGTTAAACTGAGGGCGCGCAGTTGCCGGACTGTAGCTCCAGGCCAGACTACTGATGTAACGGGTAATTTCACTGAGGTAGGGCTGGTCTGCCCGGTGGGGGGTAACCGTCAGTCCCGAACCGCCAGAGGGAGGGATCAAGATGGTGGTGTGGTGTTCCAGTGCATAGAAAACCCCCGCGGTATTGATGGTGTATCCGATGGCAAGGACCACCACCATGGTGGTCAGCACCCGATTTGAGCGGGCGAGGTTGGCGGTGGTTCCGAGAAAGGTGTGCAGTTGCATGGCTACCTCGTACTTATTCGTGAAAACGGTCACTGAAAAAAGGGGGATACCCGTGCATCGGTGCAAGGCCGAGCCAATAGAGGGCATGCCGTAAAAAGCCGCGTGGGTGCCGCCGCTTGAGACGGCGGTACCAGGCGGGGGCGAGAATCAGTAAGAGCCAAAGCCACCCGCCAAACTGCTGGGCTATGATGAAGGCTGCGGTCATAACCGCCAGGTCATCCGGTTCAAACCAGAGGACCTGGAACGGCTGCGACAGGTAGTGGGGAAAACGGGTCTCCATGGTGGCTTAGGGGAGCATCCCGAGGGAGGTCACAATTTTATCGGAGTTGATTACCAGTACTCCTCCCAGGATACACAGGACTGCGGGAACCATCTTTTGCTGAATCATCACCACAACACCGGCAATGATCGAGAGAACACCGGCGATCGCTCCGAAGGGGCCTTTTAAAATATTGTTGATAAAAAAGTCGTAGGCTTCAAAGCCGAATGAGCCGGTGGCCGGAGCAATCAGGGCAGATGCGGGGCTGCCGGCGAGTAGAATAAGAAGAGCGGCAGCAGCGAGGGTCATCAGTGGGGTGCGTGGTGTAATCATGGGGTGGCTCCTTTAGGGGTACGTGTTTTTTGCTGCGATCGAAGGGTTTTCAAGATGCTTGTGAGGCGGGGGATATCAGCACCGCGGACAACCTGCCCGTCAAGTATGACCAGTGGCGTTGCGTTGACTCCTTGTGCCATTAGGGCTTGGGCAGCATGCTCAATCTGGGTCCGCTCTTCTGTCGTCGCTTGGGCAGGTGGTGTTTTGTCGAGTTTCCCTGCCATAACCGCATGATGCGCTGCTACCGGATCGTCAGCCCGAAGAATGTGGGCAACTTTGTTCAGCGCCTGTGGGTGGATGCTGGTGTGGGGGAGATAATGGATCGTACGTCGCAGGTCCTGCTGTTGGTCGAGGAACTGATCGAGAACCCGACAGTGGGGACAGTCAGGATCGCTCACTTCTATCACGGTGATC
>JBLIZM010000081.1:0-20795 GCA_048859855.1 Trichlorobacter sp. | reverse complement strand
ACCGCAACTTCGGCATCGGCTCTGACGGACTTATTTTAATCATGCCTTCAGAGGTTGCTGATGTACGGATGCGCATGTTTAATAGTGATGGTTCAGAGTCAGAGATGTGCGGTAACGGGATTAGGTGCGTTGCCAAATATGCCTACGACCATGGTATCGTCGCCACAACTAATATTACCGCAGCGACCGGCGCGGGGATTCTCCAGCTGACTCTTTTCCCTGATGCCCAGAACCGTATCGAACGGGTTAAAGTCAATATGGGACCGCCACGGCTTGTCCGGAGCGAAATCCCGATGCTTGGCGAAGAAGCCCCACAAGTCGTGGCTGAACAGCTGACGGTACTTGATCGCACGTTTTCAATTACCTGCGTATCAATGGGGAACCCCCATTGCATCATCTACGTTGATGATGTTGACAACTTCCCAGTTGCAACATACGGCCCTGCGATTGAAAACCATCCTTTCTTCCCGCGTCGTACCAATGTTGAATTCATTCAAATCATCTCCCGTAATGAAGTACGCCAGCGGACCTGGGAGCGGGGAGCGGGCGAAACCCTTGCCTGTGGTACCGGTGCCAGTGCAGTCTGCGTAGCGGGTGTACTCAACGGCTGTACCGAGCGCACCATTCTCAATCACCTTGCAGGTGGAGACCTGGAGCTCGAGTGGACCAGTGAAGGGCCCGTGTTTATGACCGGACCAGCAACCGAAGTTTTTTCCGGTGACATCCCCCTTTAAGAACAGCGGGCCGACCAATCGTCGGCCCGTTTCACTAACAACGAGGAGTTGCTTCGCTTGATGGATATTCGTTTTGGCACCGATGGCTGGCGTGGGATTATTGCCCGTGAATTCACCTTTGAAGCGGTCAGCATTGTCGCTCAGGCAACCATGGATTGGCTCTCCCGTGAAGGGTTGGCGGATGCTGGTCTCATTATTGGATACGACCGCCGCTTTCTCTCATGCGAGTTTGCACAACGAGTTGCCGAAGTGGCTGCGGGAAACAATATCCCCGTGCGTTTTTGTGAAGAGGTCTCACCAACTCCCGCCATATCATGGGCGGTTAAAAGTCTTCAGGCTGGTGCCGGCATTATTATTACTGCCAGCCATAATCCATCAATTTACAATGGCTTTAAAGTCAAGGAGCGCTACGGCGGCTCAGCCCGTCCGGAGACGACCCATCTAATTGAGCAGATTATCTGTTACAATCAGGAACAACATCGGCCGGTACTCAGTCGTCCCTTCCAAGAGGCACTCACAGACGGAAGCATTCAGTATTTTGATGCATCAACACCGTATATTCAGCAACTGGGTAGAATGGTGGACATACCCCGTATTCGACAAGCAGGATTACACGTCGTCGCAGACCCTATGTTTGGGGCAGGCAGCGGATTTTTCAGCCGACTCTTGAGTTGCCAGGAGATACACACCGACCACAATCCAAGCTTTGGTGGACACCCGCCTGAACCAATTGGTGAACACTTGCAAGAGCTCGGGGAAACAGTCCGTATGCAAGGTGCGGTGGCAGGACTTGCCCTGGACGGCGATGCTGATAGAATCGGCGCAGTTGACGAAACGGGGAGTTTTTTCTCTTCCCACGCTATTTTCACGGTGATTCTACAACACCTGTTAGCGCACAAAGCACTGCGAGGCGGTATCGTAAAAACCGTTTCCGCAACAGAGCTCATAAATCGATTGGCGCAGGAATATGACCAGCCGTTGTATGAAACACCTATCGGCTTCAAGCATGTCTGTGAGCTAATGCTCAGCGAAGATATCCTGATGGGAGGCGAGGAATCCGGTGGTATCGGACTAACCCGTCATATGCCCGAGCGTGACGGCATTCTGATGGGGCTCCTTCTTCTGGAAACAATTGCCATTTCGGGTAAACCACTCGGGCAGCAGCTTCAGGAAATCATGGCTCGCTTGGGACAATTTCATTATCAGCGCATCGATCTAACCATCACCCAACAAGAAAAACAGGCGTTGCTTGAACGATTCAGTAAGGGGCTTCCGACAGAATTCGCTGGACGTAGTGTAACACACAGTTCAACAAAAGATGGCTATAAGTTCTTTTTCGAACCAAGTGACTGGCTACTCATCAGGCCATCTGGAACTGAACCGGTTTTACGACTCTACTGTGAAGCATCAACCCCTGCAATGGTTGAGCAACTACTCGGTGCGGCACGCTATCTAGTGAGTACCCCGTCAGGCATGGTTTCGTAGCATAAGCTCATCAGGATGCGGAGCAAAATAGCACTGTCCCGCCAGATACTGCTGGTCATACTTACGGACATAATGCTGTAAAAGCGTGATAGGCACAATTAATGGGATGTGCCGCTGGCGATAACGCTCTATCAATGACAGCAGCTCAGCCTTCTCCCATCCACTGAGTACTTTCTTAAAGTACCCAAGGCAATGCATCAACACATTCGTATGCTTGGCGGGTGTAGCAATCTTACGCATCCCCTCCATAAACAACCTAGGATACTGCTCATATACTACCTCCAACGGCTCACACCCGGAAACCAGTCGCCCTAGCTGGCGATAGTGTTCCGGTGAATGGGCCATCATCAGCAGCTTGTAGCCGGTATGAAAGGCCACCAGCGCCCCACGATCCGGGGGAGTCTCCATAAAACGTAACAACCGATCATAGGCAAAAACCTGCTCGACAAAGTTTTCCCGCAGAACAGCATCGGTCAGGCGCCCCTCCTCCTCTACCGGTAGTAGTGGCAAAGCCTCCACCAATGCCCGCGCAAATATTCCCTGTCCATGGGGTTGGGGTGGTCCTTTTTCCTGATAGACCTTCATGCGATACAATCCACAACTCGGCGAGTTTTTCTTGAGGATAAAACCACGCAGGCCACGCTGTTTAATAACAATAATCGCCTGCTGAACCCAACGTTTCAGCGGTTCGCCACAATCAATTCCACTCTTAACCGTGACCACCTGCGGATCCTCGGGGTTTCCATACAGACGAATCGGCTCCCGGGGAACCGACATACCACAAGCGACCTCCGGGCACACGGCATAAAAAGAAAAGTACCCTGCCAGCTGATCAGACACAAAGGAATCGCGCTTATGCCCACCGTCGTAACGGACCTGTTCGCCCAAGAGACAACTACTGACACCAACGGCTATCCCCTGGGACTGCGTACTCACCGTACACCTCGCTTGTCAGGACGATCAATACCATGCTTATCAAGACGATACTGCAGTGTCTTATAGGTCAAGCCCAGTAGTGGTGCAGCCTTACCGATAACCCAATCTGCCCGTTCCATAGCTTTGACAATCAACGCCCGTTCCATAGCCTCAAACTGGATCCCCTCAGGCGGCAAGTCGAACGGCAACTCCCCATCAGGTGCTCCATGCCCAGAGACCTCAGCAGGCAGGTCAGATGGTTCAATCATGGTTCCCTCAGCCATCAGGACAGCCCGTTCAATAACGGACTCAAGCTGCCGGACATTTCCCGGCCAGCTAAAGTTCATAAGCTGCTTCAGCGCAGGCTTAGAGATCCCCTCCATCTGTATGCCGCTAGCCTCACTACAACGTGCTACAAAGTACGATGCCAGGGCAGCAATATCACTGCCACGATCCCGCAGAGGGGGCAACTCAATTCTAATAACATTTAAGCGATAGAACAGGTCCTCCCGGAAAGTCCCTTTACGAATCTCCTGGGCTAGGTCACGGTTCGTTGCAGAAACAATACGCACATCAAGCGGAATAGTAATTTTACCACCAACCCGTCGTATTTCACGCTCTTGAATGGCCCGCAACAATTTAGCCTGCATGGCAACATTCATCTCACCAATCTCATCGAGGAACACGGTCCCGCCATTGGCTGCTTCCAAAATGCCAATTTCTCGTGAGGAAGCTCCGGTGAAGCTCCCTTTTTCATGCCCGAACAGCTCACTCTCAATCAGGGTTTCGGGAATAGCCGCACAGTTAATAGCCATAAATGCTTTATCATGTCGGGGGGAACGATCATGAATGGCACGGGCGACCAACTCTTTACCGGTGCCGGACTCTCCATAGATTAATACCGTTGAGGTGGTGGCGGCAATCTTTGTGACAACCCGATAAACCTCCCGCATAGCCGGGTGGTCACCAATCATGGATGGAATACGCTCACTTTCCGCAACACGCCGTTGCAGCAGACGGTTTTCCCGTAGAAGTGTTATCCGCTCAAAAGCCCTGCGTAATGTCAGCAGGAGGTTTTCCCGCTCAAGTGGTTTTTCCAGATAATCGAAGGCGCCACGCTTCATTGCAGCAACCGCTGAATCAATCGTACCATGTGCTGTCATCATGATAACGCACTGATGAGGGTCTTCCGACACCAGATGTTCCAGCAACTCCAGACCACTGCGGTCCTTTAGCTTTAAGTCTGTAAGAACCAGATCAAACTCTCGCCCCTCTAGAGCATCCAACGCTTCATCGACACCTGGCACATCAACGGTCAGGTACCCTTCCTTACGCAAGATAACCGTAAGGATCTCACGTTGGCTCCGCTCATCATCAACAATCAGGATGCTTCCTGCGGTCATACCGTTCCTTCCCCACGTGGAATCCAGACATTAAAGGTCGTTCCACGCCCCAGTGTACTTGTTACCTGCACCGTACCGCCATGCTCCCTGATGACCCGTTCTGTAATTGCTAGCCCCAACCCGATACCAACATCTTTGGTCGTAAAATAAGGTTGAAATACGTGTTCAAGGTGCTCAGCAGCAATACCGCAGCCGGTATCGCTAAAACCTAATACGACACCAGGCACATCCCTATCATCTACAGCTGCACTGAAGGTCAGCGTCCCCCCTTCGGGCATCGCTTGGGCCGCATTTGAGATGAAATTGATGATGCAGTTCCGCATCAGCTCAGGATCAAGCCTAAGCAGTGGCAACTCTGGGCCAAAAGTGTACTGAATGGCAATATGGTGCTCATCAAGCAGCGTTTGCAGTGTTGTGATAGAGCGCTCAAGCAATTCATCATACCGGACATCAGATAGACGTAACTTCAGAGGCCGACCGTAGTTCATGAAGTTAACAACCATGTAATTTGCACGCCGGACCTCGTCACGAATAGTATCGGTCACGCCGACCAGTTCAGCGGTTTTCTCCGGAGTACACACGCTGGCAATCTCGCCCTGCAAATGATCAATCGCTAAGCTTATGTAGTTTAAAGGATTTCTGATCTCATGGGCAATGCCGGATGCGAGCTGACCGACCTTCGACAGGTGCTCTGCTTTGTAGAGGCGTTGCTCCAGCTCCTTTCGCTCCCGAAGCTTCTCCACCATCTCGTTAAACCCCTTCGCCAGTTCCCCGACTTCATCATCACTGGTTACTGGAATAGTAACGGAGAGATCTCCTCCGGAAACCTTTTTAAAGTCACTAACGAGACGGTGAATCGGATCAGTGTACCGGCGCGAGAGATAGACGGAAAATGCAATACCAACGGTGAATACCATCGCGGTAGCGGCAAGGCGTTTAATGAAGTTGAGGCGCTGGATGTTCTGAATATTATCCAACAACATGTTAACCTGGACATAGCCAAGGTGTTCATCACCAACGATAACCGGTACTACAACATCATAGAGTTTTTGGGAGAGAATCGTCCCCCCCTCTGATTTACGAGGGGCAGAACGCACACCTTTTTCGAGTTTTTTCAAATCCTTAATCTTACCGATTTTTTCTGGGTTCGTTGAATTAACGATTTGGCCACGTTCATCAATGATGTTGATTTCACTGACCCCTTTTTGGCGGGCTTGTGTGTAATATTCTGCCAACTGACTGCTCGAACCGGAGGAAGTCAAATCTGCGATACTCATTTGCACAGCCTTGGAGATTTCCTGAGAACTGTCCTGAATTTCACGAACCAAAGCTACTTGAGAAAATTGGTTGAGGGTAAAGAGTGCCATAACCGCCAATACCAACAGCGAGATCATGATCAACACCAGTCGATTATGTAGATTCACCGGTTACCTCCCCATCCCCCGCTACTACTGTTCCTGACTGCATCATCACCAGATGTCGATAGCGACTCGGACGCGCAAGAAGGACTTCAGGCCGGTCACATTCAACCAATCGCCCTTCTTCCAGATAGAGTAGTATAGCACAATCCTTAAAGGCTGAAACCCGTTGTGACACAATCAATACGGTTTTCCCCTGGCCTGCCTCTTCTAGCGTCCCAAGGATGGACTCCTCACGAGCGACATCAACCGATGCCAACGGATCATCCAGCAACAATAACGATGGATCTCCCGCAAGGACCCGCCCAAGAGCAACTCGCTGTCGCTGTCCTCCTGACAGGGTAATGCCACGCTCACCTATCAGTGTATCAGTTCCTGCCGGGAAGTGCTGTACGTCCTGATCTAGGCCCGCCTGTTCCAGCACCTCAACAAGAGGGCGCTCACCACCATAACGAATGTTTTCCGCAATGGTACGGGAAAACAACTGGGCATCCTGGGGTACATAACCAACCTGCTCCCGTAATGAAGAAATGGTAAACTGCTCGAGTGGCTGGCCATTTAACAAAACAGCCCCATTATTAAGCGGAACAAGACGCATAAGCACACGCAACAAGGTTGTTTTCCCACTACCAACCGGACCGGTAATTCCGACCCTGCTGCCAGCAGGAATCTCACAGGTGATACCGGAGAGGACCTCACGCCCGCCAAGCTCAACAGAAACATTTTCAAAGGAAATACGGATGCCCCCCCGAGCCAATGGAACTGCTGTTGGGGAATCTGTAATGGCAGGTTCGGCAGTAAGTACTTCGTTAATTCTGCTCATTGAGGCAGCACCACGCTGGATAAGGGTCAAAATCCAGCCAAGCATTGCGGTCGGCCAGACCAGCAACGCCAAATATCCGGTGAATGCCACAAATTGACCAAGACTCATTGTGCCAGATGAGACCGCACGGCCGCCAACGAGGACAACCGTCACCATACTCACCCCTGTAGCCAATGCCGTAATGGGCATAATGAAGCCACGTAGCCGGCCTAAGGCAAGGTTATGGTCTAAATAGGAAGCTGAAAGCAAAGAAAATTGTGTTTCACGCATGGACTCTCGCCCATAACTTTTGAATAGACGTACCACCCGTATTGTTTCATCGCAAAAGGCCGTAATCTCACCCAACCCCTGCTGCGCTGCTAACGAGACCTGAAAGATTCTCTGACTGATCCCACGGGTAGCAAGCACCATAACCGGGAGGGGAGCTATCGCCAAAATGGTCAATATCCCGTCAATCCGCAGCATCAAGTAAAGGGCAGCACCATACACAACCAGTGCATTGATGATACTCATCCCGCCAAACCCTAAAAGCATTCTGAGATTCGACAGATCATTCGAAAAGCGAGAGAGCACATCTGCGCCGGTGCCCTGGCTGATACGACGGCTATCAATTGCCACCAGGCGGGCAAGCATCGCATCGCGCAATTGGAATTCTATTAGGCGTGCGGCATTAAAGAGAACCGTACGGGAATAGATTCTGACCACCGCGTAGCATGCAGCTACCCCAACAATACTCATTGCAGCAACAACTGGGGAGAAAATCCCCGCAGCGGGATTTCGCATCCCGTCAATAGACTGTTGCATGAGCCAAGGAATCGCCATAGCACAGGAGTTGGCGATAACAAGCAACAGGGCCCCGAGGCGGTATCGCCATCGGAGCCCTTTCACATACGGATATAATGACGCTAGTTCGCGAAACGAACGATGCACCGACGCCCCCAGCCCCTTAATGTACTGACCATATGAAACAACCGATTCTGATTAGAATGGAATATCATCATCCTGATACGGTGGGTCATCATAGCTAACCGTCTGATCTCCACCATGGGCTGGCTCAGAACGTCGAGCAGCTCCACCACCACTCGATTCACCTTTGCCGCCAAGCATCTGCATACGCTCTCCGACAATCTCTGTTGAGTATTTTTCATTACCGTCACGATCAGTCCACTTGCGGGTTTGGAGACGGCCTTCGATGAAAACAGTACGCCCCTTCGCCAAATATTCACCTGCTATTTCAGCTTGTTTTCCCCAAAGGGTAATACGATGCCATTCCGTCCGTTCTTCCCACTCACCACTTTTGTTTTTAAACTTTTCGCTGGTAGCGATTGAAAAGCTTGCTACCGCCTGGCCAGATGCGGTGTAACGGACTTCGGGGTCCTTACCCAGGTTCCCAATCAGCATAACTTTATTAAGACTCGCCATGAATTCCCTCCGACAATGATATTGAGTAACCGTTCGTACCAAACAGTTAAAGCTGTAGTTAATTATTTTATTTCAATATGTTATATCTTTTGCACGAAACTTGAATGATTGATTCGAATGCTACATCAAATCTTACAGGTCGCATAGCAATATTTAACATCAGTAGTGTCCGGAATAACTTTTATGAATCGCCAATAATAGATAGCTTCTCACTCGGCTCTGGTTACGCCTTTCCGATGATAGTGGCGCACATCATTCGGCTTCTACTTGACCCGTCTCCATAAGCTGTATACAGTTCAACCTGTTTTTGGGGGATTTCATGCTGGCATCATTACGTGGTCTGTGTTTCCTCGCCTGTCTGACACCCTGTACCGTTATCCTCGGTACACTATCGCTACTTGATAGGCGGCATCACCACATGTATACGCGCCTTTGGGGGCGCATCGGACTGTTTCTTAGCCGCACTCGGGTCATCGTCGAAGGGGCGGAGCAGCTACCTTCGGCAGCATCGATTGTGATTGCAAATCATGCCAGTGGATTCGATATTCTCACCCTCGTGGGGTATTTCCCGCGACCACTGACCTGGGTCGCGAAAGAAAGTTTATTCCACATACCAATCTTTGGGCATGCATTACGAAGCGGGGGACATATCCCGATGAATCGCACACAGTATCGGGATGCACACCATGCGCTGGATGCTGCCTACAAGCGCTTGACCGCAGGCGCAAATGTACTTGTTTTTCCGGAAGGGACCCGAACAACCGATGGCCACTTGCTCCCGTTCAAGCGCGGAGCATTCGTGCTTGCGCATCAAGCCAAGGTGCCCATCGTCCCGCTCAGCATCGATGGAAGTTTTGCGGTTAATCCCGGTGGGACCTTTCACCTGACCTGTGGTAAAACCGTCGTATTACGCATTCATCAGTCAACCTACATGACCGATGGAAGCCGTGCTGAAATAGAAACGATTCGACAGACTATCGCTCAGGGAGTACATCCATGACGCAACACGGCTTCCGCTGGCTATTCTGGGGAATGCTTCTCTGTACCAGCATACTTCTACTATTCAGCGTTATGGCGATACGCCAGCGACAGTCATTTACCGAAGCTCATGGGGCAGAACAACGGGGAGAGGTGGCTCATGCCCTTGCAGCTTACGGATCAACCATTCGTCTAGATTATCCCTTTTCCCCTCTAACCTCCAAGGCCTCCACACGATTATGGCAGATTGCCGTCAATGCCCGGGAGACCGGTGACGACCAGACAGCCCGTAATGCCCTCCTGACCCTGCGCTCTGCATGGTATGCCATTCAACGAGGGAAATCGAGCTCCCCCTGGATTCTGCGAACAGAACAAACCCTAGCACCAATGGACCGTAGTAATACGAATTCCCCGCCAGAAAGGTCCTCCCAATGATTCAGCATGAGCTCGCAATCATACCACTTGGTGGTCTTGGTGAGATTGGCATGAACTGTATGGCTTACCGGTATGGAGAGGCAATCATACTCGTTGATGCAGGGTTAATGTTTCCAGACCACCAAATGCCCGGCATCGATTATGTCCTGCCCGACTTCAGTTGGCTTCTCGAGCATCGGGAGCAACTGTGTGGCATTTTTCTGACCCATGGACACGAAGACCATATCGGTGCCCTTCCATTTCTTCTCGCTGACGTTACGGTTCCGGTTTTTGGTACCCGCCTGACACTGGGACTGCTCGAAAACAAGTTAAAGGAGCATCAGGTTGCCGCTGAGTTATGCCCCATCACTCCTCGGCAACAGGTTAACTGTGGCCCCTTTCAGATTGAGTGCCTACGGGTAACCCACTCCGTTGTGGATGGCTGTGCTTTTGCCATTACCACTCCCCTTGGGACCGTTATACATACCGGTGATTTTAAAATTGACCCTACCCCGGTTGATGGAGAGCAGACAGACCTTGCATCTTTCTCCCGTTACGGAGATCAAGGGGTTCTGGCTCTTCTCTCAGACTCAACCAACGTAGAACGGGAAGGGCACACCATTTCAGAGCGGTATGTTGGAGAAGCACTTGCTGAGCTGATCCCACCCTGTAGTGGTTGGGTTGTTGTAGCCGTTTTTTCCAGTAACATCCATAGAATACAGCAGATTGCCGATGTTGCGCTCAAGTCAGGAAGAAAACTTTTACTGAATGGTCGTTCAATGGTTGCCAATGTGGCTATAGCGCGAAGCCTCGGCTATTTACACATACCTGACCATCTTTTCATGGATATACGGGAGCTTCCTTTCATTCCCCGGGACCAAGTCTGTATGATTACAACCGGCAGCCAGGGTGAGCCAATGTCCTCCCTGTCTCGAATTGCTCTTGGTGAGCACAAACAGATACAACTTCAGGAGGGGGATACCGTTATACTCTCCTCACGCTCAATACCGGGTAATGAACGAACAATTTCTGAGCTGATTAATCACCTGTACCGGAGAGGGGCACAGGTTCATCACGAGAAGGTCTCTGAGGTGCATGTATCGGGGCATGCAAGCCAGGATGAGCTGCGTCAGGTCCTGGAGCTGGTTCGACCAGAATACTTCATTCCAATCCATGGCGAATATCGTCATCTGATTCTCCACCGCGCACTTGCGGTTCAAAGCGGTATTCCCAAGGAAAATTGTTTCGTTTTAACCAATGGTATCCCGTTTGTCTTCGGAATCGAAGGTGGGCGCTACGGAGAAGCCGTTGAAACCGGTCGTGTCTGTGTTGATGGGAAAGGGGTCGGCGACGTCGGACCGATCGTTCTCAAAGACCGGCGTGTACTGGCAGAAGACGGCATGATTGTCGTCATGCTTGGTATCTGTATGGCGAATGGTGCCTGCATTTATGGTCCGGAGCTATTGTCCCGCGGGTTTGTCCACGAAGACGAGAGTCAAGAATATCTCAACGAAGCCCGACAAGCAGTCCTGAATGCAGTAACTGAGCTCTCACCGGAAGCCCGAACAGACATTGAGGAGCTCAAGAGCGTCATGCGCCAGACGGTTAAACGCTTCGTGAAGAAGAGTCGCGAGCGAAGACCGATGATACTACCCGTCGTTCTTGAGTTTTAAATCTATTATAAAAACTGCTCCCGCAAGGCGACCTTATTAATTTTACCAACACTGGTTTTGGCTATCGTATCCACCAAGCGAACCTTAATCAATACCACCTGTTTCGTAACCAACCCTTTATCTGCATATTCTCGAACATGCAGAACCAGCTCTTTTTCGTTGACCGACGCCCCTACTTTAGGAACAACCAATGCAAGTGGACGCTCTCCCCACTTAGGATCTGGCATCCCGATAACCGCGACTTCACCAACGAGCGGGTGATGTGCAAGAATATCCTCGAGTTCCAGCGACGAGACCCACTCACCGGCGACCTTAATAACATCCTTTGTCCTATCGGTTATTTTAACGTAGCCAAGCTCGTCACGAACCGCGACATCACCGGTGTGGAGATACCCCCCCTCCCAGAGTCTTTCAGACGCTTTAACATCCTTAAGGTACCCCTGGGTAAGCCAGGGAGTCCTTACCACAACTTCACCGGAACTCTTACCATCACGTGGCTGTTCCTGCATGGCGCTATCAACAATTTTCAGGTCAACCAGTGGAACCGCCATACCGGTTTTACTTCTAATCAGAGCCTGTTCGTCAGGTTCTTGCAAAAGCATTTCTTTTGTCAGATGAGACATGGTCAGAATCGGACAGGTTTCTGACATACCGTACCCTGTAAAAACATCAATCCCCCGCTCAAGTGCTTCGAGGCAGAGTCCACGAGTCAAGGCCGCGCCACCGATAATCAGCTTCCAACGGGAAAGATCCATCTGCTTTGACAACGGATGTTTCAACAACATATGCAGGATTGTCGGGACACAGTGTGAAAAGGTGACATGCTCACGTTGTACCAACTCAAGCAAGGTTTCAGGAACATACCTACCGGGATAGACCTGCTTAACCCCCAGCATCGTTGCGATATACGGGATACCCCATGCGTGGACGTGAAACATCGGCGTAATCGGCATGTAGACGTCATCCCGGCGAAATGATCCATGATCTGCCGTCGATAATACCGCCATGACCGACATGGTGTGCAACACCAGTTGACGGTGACTGAAATAAACACCCTTTGGCATACCGGTGGTGCCTGTGGTGTAGAAAGTCGTGGCACGGGTATTTTCGTCAAAGTCAGGAAAGTCCGTCATTGGGTCCGCATCCGCGAGTAAGTGTTCATACTCTCCGGCAAACGGAATCATCGTTGCGGGTACCTGCTCATCATCAGAGAGCAGCACAAATGTTTTAACCGTATCAATTCTACCGCGGATTTGATCGAGTATCGGCAGAAAATCCGCATTAACCAGCAGCAGATCGTCTTCGGCATGATCAATCGTATAGAGAATCTGTTCAGGCGACAGCCGAACATTAATCGTATGCAGTACCGCACCAAGCATCGGAACAGCGAAGAAGCACTCCAAATAACGATGGGAGTCCCAATCCATTACCGCCACCGTATCACCACGTTTGACCCCGAGTCGCTGCAACGCTGTAGCCAAGCGCGCGACACGCTCATGAAGATCACGATAGGTCAGCCTGATATCACGGTAAACGATTTCCTGATCTGGTGCATGAACAACCGGATTGAATAAGAGGTTTTTTATCAGTAGCGGATACCCGTACGCAGAGGGGGTACGGGGAATGGTGCAATCAGGCATAGCCTACTCCTTTGTCACACATCCTGAGAGCGGACAGCGGTAATCAGATAAACCGGAATTTGGGCTTCAAACAACTTATACTCGGTAAGAGGCTTGGTCTTAGCCACATTCACACAAACCACTTCAACCGCGTACCCATGGTATTCAAGAACCTCAACCGCTTTGGTCAGGGTATCGAGAGTAACCGCTGTGATAACAATCACACCATCAGCTTTCAAACGACGGTCGAGGCTATCAAGAATATCCTCGAGCCCGCCACCCGCGCCACCAATAAATACACGGTCTGGATCTGGCAGGTCATCAAGCCCCTGCGGGGCTTCCGCAGCAACGACCTTAACATTGCTAACAGTAAATTTTTCAAGGTTTTGCTGCAGAAACTGCGCGTACTGGGCGTTACGTTCACTTGCAAACAGCTTCCCATTCGGCATCAGGTTGGCCGCTTCAATCGTTACCGAACCCGAGCCGGCTCCGATATCCCACAAAACCAAATCATTCTGGAGCTTTAATTTTGCAAGGGCGATTGCTCGAACCTCTTGACGCGTGAACAGTTTCTTAAACGAGGCAAACTCATCATCGTCAATACCAAACAGCGGATACGGAGTCAGTGTTGGTTCCCAAGCCCTGACCAGAATAAGAATGTTCAGCGATGATGTTTCCGGCTCGCAATCAAGCAAACCCCGCACCGTGGTCTTGGTGAAGCGCTCTGACGAGTGACCGAGGTCCTCACAGAGCCATGCTTCATAGCCATCAGCACCACGCTTGATAAGCTCCCGAGCTATCGCGGCGGGTGTGTTGACTTCATCCGTCAGGATGCAGGCTTTCTCTGCAGCAATAATCTTGTCAATCGACGGCCCCATACCACGTCCCTGGATCGACAGAAAAATGGCATCATCCCACGGTTCCTTGATTCGGGCGAAGGCATACTGCATGGAGGTGACATTGGCAAAGATTTCAATACGGTCTTTGGGAAGGTTACGAAGCAAGAACCTACCGACACCAAAAAAGTTGGGGTCTCCAGAGGCAAACACCACCACCGTCTGATCGGTTTTTTGGAGGAACGCCAGAAGTTCTGTCAAGTCACCAAGCAGCCGTTTTTCCCCAGAGAAAAGGGGAAAAAGGTCCAGGTGTGCCTGGCGCCCAACCATACACTGTGCCGACTCAATTGCAGTTCGAGCCGCAATACTCAGCCCCTCACCATTGGCCATTCCGGTACCAATCAGGTAGACGTTTGCCATCGTTGACACTCCTCACGGTGATTACCCAGCATCAGCAGAGTCTTGCACCTATCTGTACCATATCTTAGGCCAGAAGCCATAATGGATTTCTGGCTATTCGAACCGATTAACGGCTCTTTTTCTTGCGTTGATGGGGATCCAGCTCCTTCTTGCGCAGGCGGATCGATACAGGCGTTACTTCAACCAGCTCGTCATCATCAATAAACTCCAACGCCTGCTCGAGAGTCATAACCCGTGGTGGTGTCAGCTTTATGGCATCATCAGATCCGGAAGCCCGGACGTTAGTCAGCTTCTTCCCTTTGCTTGGGTTAACCTCAAGGTCATTATCACGGGCATGCTCACCGATGATCATGCCACCGTAGACCTCGACACCGGGCCCAACAAACAGTACACCACGCGGTTGTAGTGCATCCAGCGAGTATGCGGTTGTTTCCCCGAGCTCCATCGCAATCAGTACCCCGTTCTTACGACCCGGGATATCGCCCCGGTACGGCGCGTACTCATGGAAGGTGTGGGTCATAACTGCCGTGCCCCTCGTATCGGTTAACACTTCACCCCGAAGTCCAATCAGGCCACGGGCAGGAATGACAAATTCCAAGCGAACCATTTCACCCATCGGGTGCATGGCAACCATTTCCCCTTTACGAGGCCCCATTTTCTCAATAATGACACCTTGATATTCGGAAGCAACATCCACAACCAAATATTCCATCGGCTCAAGTTTAGCGCCATCTTTCTCGCGAATAATGACCTCGGGCTTAGAAACGGCCAGCTCAAACCCCTCGCGGCGCATGTTTTCAATCAGGATGGACAGATGTAGCTCACCCCGTCCTGATATTTTAAAGGTATCCGCTGCTTCGGTATCTTCAACCCGTAGCGAAACGTTTGTGCGCAACTCCTTGGTGAGACGCTCTCTGATATTACGGGAGGTAACCCACTTACCTTCCCGCCCAGCAAACGGAGAGGTATTGACCATGAAGTTCATGGAGAGGGTCGGCTCATCGATTGAGACGTACGGGACTGCAATCGGATTCTCTGCACATGCCAGTGTCTCACCAATGCTTACTTCTTCAAAACCAGCTACCGTAACGATATCACCCGTACCGGCCTCGCTGATTTCGACCTGTTTCAATCCCTCGTATCCCAACAGCTTACTGATACGACCGCGCGAAATACTGCCATCCCCACGCACCAGTGCAACGGTCTCACCGGAGCGAACCGATCCGTTAAAAATTCTACCTGTCGCAATTCGGCCGATATAATCATTATAGTCGATGTTGGCAATCAACATCTGGAATGGAGCTTTGGCATCTCCCTTCGGAGGACGGACGTTTGACTCGACCACAGCGAATAGCGGTTCCATACTGTTTGACTCAGCCTGAACATCCAACTTGGCAATACCAAATTTGGCACTGGTATACACAACCGGGAAGTCGAGCTGCTCGTCAGAAGCATTCAACTCGCAGAAAAGGTCGAAAACCATATCAAGGACTTCGTCTGGGCGTGAACCCGGACGGTCGATCTTGTTGATGACAACAATCGGCTTCAGTCCCAAATCAAGTGACTTCTTCAAAACAAAACGGGTCTGTGGCATCGGCCCATCCAGCGCATCAACCAGCAACAGTACCGAGTCAACCATCTTAAGTACCCGCTCGACCTCACCACCGAAGTCAGCATGGCCCGGAGTATCCACGATATTAATTTTATAGCGACCATGATGGATAGAGAGGCTCTTTGCCAAAATGGTGATTCCTCTTTCCTTCTCAAGGTCGTTACTGTCCATTACCCGCTCAGTAATCGCCTCATTTTCCCTAAATACCCCAGCATGACGAAGCATCGCATCAACCAGTGTTGTCTTACCATGGTCAACGTGAGCGATAATGGCGATATTCCTAATCCGTTCTTGCATGAAAACCCCTTTTCCTTCTATCTACACAAATGAAGCGGACGGGAGCCCCCGTCCGCCATACTAATCCTATACCGTCCGAAACGCGAACCCCCTTAGGAGTTCATAATCTTTATATCCATCAGCAACTTGGTTGCTACATCCTCATTATATTCACGCACACGGCGTGGGGTCAAAAACCATTCGATGATCCACCATATCCAGAGGCCGCCACCCGTTAAAAAGAATACAATCCCAAGCCCTGTTTTCCCCAGCAAAAAGTGTTGAATAGGAAACAACACCGCAAGGAGAAGCATCGGAGCAAGGCTTTTAGACTTCTTTTCGAACATTTCTTGAAACATGAGTTGCTCTTCAAGCGACATCTTGGCCAGCGCGGTCTTCACCGTAATCGGCAGTGCTGCCACAACACTTGGTTTTAGTTCGAGTGCCATCATCTTCTCCTTACCTTAGTTTTTCAGATTAACATCATAGCATGATCTGTCAAGTCTTTAGCTATAACGGGGGTTTCTCGAATTACGTTGCTGTGATACAGTATCGAGTATGCAGACTTTCACACTGAGCAGCAGCTACACCCCACAAGGGGACCAACCACAGGCTATTCATGAGCTGGTTGAAGGAATTCTGCGTGGCGACCGCCATCAGGTCCTCCTTGGAGTTACCGGTTCTGGCAAGACCTTTACCGTAGCTAATGTCATAGCCCAAACCGGCCGCCCCTCCCTGGTGCTCGCGCCAAACAAGACACTCGCCGCACAACTGTACGGCGAGTTCAAAGAGCTCTTTCCTGATAATGCAGTTGAGTACTTTGTTTCATACTATGACTACTATCAGCCGGAAGCCTATCTCCCGACCACAGACACGTTTATCGAAAAAGACTCGTCTATCAATGATGAAATTGACAAACTGCGCCATTCTGCAACCCGCTCTTTGCTGACACGACGTGATGTTATTATTGTTGCATCAGTTTCCTGCATCTATGGTATCGGCTCACCAGAAGCCTACCAGGCGATGCATATTTTTTTCCACCAGGGGGAAGAATATGGTCGTGACCAACTTCTGAAAAAGCTGGTCTCAATCCAGTACGAACGTAATGACATCGATTTCCATCGGGGAACCTTCCGTGTGCGGGGGGATGTTGTCGAGATTTTTCCTGCATATGATAATGAACAGGCGATCAGAGTCACCTTCTTCGGGGATGAGGTTGAGTCAATTGCACTCATTGATCCTCTGCGGGGGCTTGTTAAAACGAAAATAAGTAAGGTAGCTATCTATCCAGCCTCCCACTATGTCTCCTCAAAAGAGACCATGGAACGGGCGGTTAAACTCATCCGGGAGGACCTGAGGCAGCAGATTGAACAGTTCAGACAAGGGGGTCTCCTTCTAGAGGCCCAACGAATTGAGCAGCGCACCTGCTATGATTTGGAACTTATGGAGGAGATGGGCTTCTGCCAAGGGATTGAAAACTATTCCCGCTACCTTGACGGTAGGGCACCAGGAGACCCCCCCTACACGCTGATTGATTATTTCCCCGATGACTTCCTCTTGTTTATCGATGAGTCCCACATTACCAATTCCCAGGTTGGAGGGATGTATCGTGGGGACCGGAGCAGAAAAGAAACGCTCGTTCAGTACGGCTTCAGACTACCGGCAGCACTAGACAACCGTCCACTTAACTTCACTGAGTTCGAAGCACGTATAAATCAGGTCGTACATGTTTCTGCGACCCCTGCCGATTATGAGCTTGAGCGGGCAGCCGGGGTTGTTGTCGAGCAGGTCATCAGACCGACCGGACTGGTGGATCCGCCCATTGAAATTCGACCGGCACAGGGGCAGGTTGACGATCTCCTCCATGAAGTCCGACTAACGGTCGAACAACAGGAGCGGGTGCTGGTTACCACCCTAACAAAACGGATGGCTGAAGAACTGACCAATTATTTTCAAAATCTCGGTGTTCGCGTTCGCTATCTCCACTCTGATATCGACACGATCGAACGAATGCAGATACTACGCAGTCTTCGCCTCGGAGAGTTTGATGTACTCGTCGGCATTAACTTATTGAGAGAGGGTCTTGACCTGCCAGAAGTCTCCCTTGTTGCTATCCTCGATGCTGACAAGGAGGGTTTCCTTCGTTCAACCCGCTCACTGATTCAGACCTGTGGCAGGGCAGCACGAAACACGCATGGGCGGGTATTAATGTATGGCGACATAACAACCCGTTCCATGCAGGCCTGCATAGAAGAGACGGAGCGGCGTAGAACAAAACAGCTCGCCTATAACCTTGAACATAACATTACACCCGAAACCGTTCGCAAGAGTATGCGAACAATTCTGGATTCACTCGACCAGAAGGACTATCTCACTCCTACTCTTGATTCCCTTCCAGAGGAGATCGGTGACCCCAAAAAAGTCGCAAAGGAAATCAAGCGTCTTCACAAGCAGATGCTCGCTGCAGCCAAGGAGCTCGATTTCGAGAAAGCCGCTGCACTGAGAGATCAGATTCGTGCTCTTGAAGAAGCGATGGTTTCCATAGGATAATTACATTTTTTGATATTAGTCAGGGCTTTCCCTGCGACAAAACGCTATAGGTGCCGTATGCAACGTGAGGTAACACCACAGCAAACCGCCGACATCAAGCTTTTGACCGCCTTCATTACCGAATGGTGTCACGGGCATCGGCATACACCAACACAAACCGTTGCCAACCCGACTCCCCACCGTCCCCCTCTGCAACTTTGCAGTGATTGCATGGAGTTTTTGCACTATGCCGTGCACCGAAGACTGCTGTGCCCCTTAGAGGAAAACAAACCCAGTTGCAAGCACTGCCCGATACACTGTTATGCACCCCAAAAACGTGAGCTTATCAAGCAAATCATGGCATGGTCCGGCAGGAGACTCATTCTACGTGGCCGGCTTGACTACCTCTGGCACTACCTACGATAACACCACTGGAAAGATTTCATCACTTTTTACTGGAAATATGATAGGTAGGTCACAATATGGAAATCCCACGTATTGCCATAACAATGGGTGACCCAAGCGGTATCGGCCCAGAGATTATTGCTGCCACACTGGCGGAGCCGTCCGTTCGTCAGGCCTGCCATCCCGTCGTGCTCGGTGATATTGAAGCGATTTGTCGCGGGAATGATGTCGCCGCACGCGGGCTCACCCCTATCATTATCACCCATCCGGAAGAGGCAGCCACCCTACCTGCCGACAGCTTACCTATTCTTTCGGTAGCCACCCTTGCACCAGAAGACATGCGGTACGGACACCCCACAGAAGCTGCTGGTGACGCTGTCTACCGTTCCATCTGCCAAGCAACTGATTTCTGTCTCCAGGGGCAGGTTGGCGCTATGGCTACTGCACCTATTTCAAAGGCATCACTCCAGGCTGCCGGCCACCACTATCCAGGCCATACCGAGTTGATTGCCGAACGATGTGATTGTAACGATTTTGTTCTGATGCTGGCAGGCGATGTACTTCGGGTCGCTTTGGTCACCATCCATGAGCCACTCTCGAATGTTCCAAAGTTGATAACAGTGGAGCAGGTTTTAAAAACCATCACCGTCACCGCTCAAGGAGTAACACCACTCTGTGGAAGTCGCACTCCCAAGCTTGCCGTCATGGCCCTCAACCCCCACTGTGGTGAACAGGGATTATTCGGCAAGGAGGAAATTGAGCAGATTATTCCTGCCGTTGCCGCGGCGCGCTCCATCGGTATTGATGTCGAGGGTCCTTTTTCGGCGGACACTTTTTTCCATGCCGCCATCGGTAGTTCATTCCCGTATGATGCCGTTGTTGCGATGTACCATGACCAAGGGTTGATACCTCTCAAAATGCGACACTTTGAGGATGGAATTAATATCACTCTTGGATTGCCCATCATCAGAACATCCGTCGATCACGGAACAGCCTACCCCTTAGCAGGAACCGGCACAGCCAATAATGCCAGTATGCGGGCCGCCATTATGACCGCAGCAACCCTCGCTCGTCGCCGATGATACTGCCACCCCTTTCAGCAGGAACCCTGGTAAAACGCTACAAACGTTTTCTTGCCGACATTCGTCTCGACGATGGAAGCATTATAACGGCACATTGCCCCAACTCCGGCAGCATGCTTGGCTGTAACCATCCAGGCAGTCCTGTCTACTTTTCCCACAGTAACAATCCAAATCGAAAGCTTCCCTATACGTGGGAACTCGTCTACGCAGATACTGGCTGGGTGGGGCTGAATACTATCTATCCAAACCGACTTGTCCACGAAGCCATCCTCAATGGAACCATCAAGGAATTAGTGGGATATGCAACTATCCGGACAGAGGTCCCGTATGGCAGGGAGCGGAGCAGAATTGATCTGCTACTGGAAGGCAAACCGCAGTCTTGTTATGTTGAAGTAAAGAATGTAACGCTGGTGCACGATGATATCGCAGAGTTCCCCGATGCCATAACAACACGAGGGCAGAAGCATCTGCGAGAACTTATGGATGTTGTGACCCAGGGTAATCGTGCCGTACTTGTTTTCACGGTACAGCGCGAAGACGCCCGCGCAATCCGACCTGCTGATGGGATTGATCCGGTATATGGCACACTTCTCAGACAGGCTGCGAAGCATGGTGTTGAAATCATAGCGTATCAGGCACTTGTCAGCCCTCAGGAAATCAAGCTGATCAAGCGCCTGCCGGTTTTGCTCGAAGAGCCTATGTCAGATAATCAACTGCGACAACCGATGCCGAGCACCCCCGCATAAAGGGG
>JBLIZM010000080.1:0-3720 GCA_048859855.1 Trichlorobacter sp. | reverse complement strand
ACACTACGGTCCCGAGGGTGGTGTGGCTGAAACGCTTGAAGATGTTGTGGTGAGCCTGATTGGCCAGAGCCAGGAACCGTCACCGATGCCGCCCCGAGAGATCCCTCTACATGGGCCATTGGCCTTGGACCTGGTAGCCGTTACCCGTCGATTTGGTGATTTTACGGCAGTCAATGCGATTTCTCTCCAAGTGGGGCGAGGGGAAATATTCGGTTTCCTTGGACCAAATGGAGCGGGTAAATCGACCACCATTAAAATGATGTGTGGAATCCTGAGCCCTTCTGAAGGGGATGGGTTCGTTGGTGGCTTATCAATACGGACACAGGCCGAACAGATTAAAGAACAGATTGGCTATATGAGCCAACGATTTTCCCTGTATGAGGATTTAACGGTACGGGAGAATATCGCCTTCTATGCAGGAATCTATCAATTATCACCGGATGCGACAAAAACCAAGATGCACTGGGTTCTGGAAATGGCCGACTTGACTGACCGGGCTGACAGCCGGGCCGGTGAGCTTTCAGCCGGGCTTCGACAACGTCTGGCGCTTGGTTGTTCACTGTTGCATGACCCTCCAGTCGTATTCCTTGATGAACCGACCGCAGGCGTTGATCCGCTGAATCGCCGTAGGTTCTGGAAGCTGATTTATGAGCTAGCGGAACAGGGCGTCACTATCTTTGTAACAACACATTATATGGATGAGGCGGCGTACTGTGATCGTCTGGCCATGATCTACCATGGTTCATTGATTGCGGTTGGAACGCCAGCGGAGCTACAGCGTTCCCATGCCAGTAATGGACAGATTCCAACCCTCGAAGAGGTTTTTGTCCGCTTGATAGAAGAGTATGACCAGAATCAGCGTCATCAGGAGGCTGTCCATGAACATTGATTGGTTCGGACGTCTCAGGGCCGTAGCCTACAAGGAATCGCTTCATGTTATTCGTGACCCACGCAGTCTACTGCTTGGGATTTTGATGCCGGCTATCATGCTGTTTCTGTTTGGGTATGCCTTAACCCTTGATATCGATCGGATTCCGTTGGCGGTCTGGGATCAAAGTGCTACTCCCATGAGCCGCGAGTTATTGAGCCGTTTTACAGGGTCACGCTATTTTGTCTTGAAAGTCGTTGCGAAGGACTATCATGACATTGAACAGGCTATTAACCGTCGAACAGCAATGGCAGGAATGGTAATACCGGCGACATTTGCGCCCGATGGCTCAGCTTCACATCCTGTGTCGATCCAGCTGATTCTTGATGGAAGTGATCCGAATACTGCCACTATTGTACAGGGATACGCGGAGGGAATTGTCTCTGACTGGTCAGGGCGTCTAGAACAGGGATGGATAGCGCGGTCCCAGGGGGAACGCCCGCTTTCTCCACGCTTTGAGCTGCGCCCCCGTATCTGGTTTAATGCGGACATGGTTTCACGCAATTTTATATTTCCCGGATTGATTCCTGTTATCATGATGATTGTGGCGGCACTTCTGACGGCACTCAGCATGGCACGGGAATGGGAAACCGGGACAATGGAGCCTCTTATCACCATGCCGGTTGCTCGCTGGGAACTGGTTGTGGGTAAGCTTGTTCCCTATGCAGTAATCGGGGTCTTTGATCTCATGTTATCCATTGGAATCGGGTACAGTGTCTTTGGGGTACCGTTACGAGGGAGTCTCATCCTGTTAATCGCGTTATCACTGCTGTTTTTACTTGGGGCACTGTCACTGGGAATGTTGATTAGCATCATTGCACGCAGTCAATTGCTGGCAAGCCAGATTGCCTTAATGGTAACCGTGCTACCTGCTTTCTTATTATCAGGATTTGTATTCCCGATAGAGAATATGCCACTCCCGATTCAGACCGTCAGTAGGATTGTGGTTGCTCGCTATTACGTTACCATTCTAAGGGGGATTTACCTGAAAGATGTTGGGCTGTCGGTACTCTGGCCGGAGGCACTTTTTCTAGCAGCCTTTGCAGCAATTATTTTGACGGTTGCGATTACGCGCTACAAGAAGAGTCTGGAGCCCTGATGTTGCGCCGACTCTACGCCATGCTGATTAAAGAGTTTATTCAGACATTCCGTGATCCTCGGATGCGGGTTGTACTCTTTGTCTTGCCGGTGGTACAAACGGTTATTTTTGGCTTTGCGGTCTCGTTAGAGGTGAAGAATATTCCGACGGTCGTAATCGATCGTGACCATACACCACAGAGCCGGCTCTTTAGCGATTCCCTCTATGCTTCAGGCTATTTTGTGCCAGTACCGGGAATACTACAGGAGGATCAGGCCGAGGATGCAATTGATCGAAGCCGGGTCAGATTGATGGTGGTGGTTGATCAGGGGTTTTCTGAAAAAAGACGCCAGCCGGTGCCGGTTCAGGCAATTATTGATGGGACCGATTCTAATACCGCCGGTATTATCCTTGGATATCTAAACCGTTTTGTCGTATCGCAAAACAGGGAGGCGGCACGAGAGAGTGGGCGCTCGTCACAGCCGGCAGTAACACTGATCCCACGTGTCTGGTTCAATCAAGATCTGGCCAGTCCACCATTCTATGTGCCGGCGGTGATCGCCAATATTCTATTCATTATCACCATGCTACTATCGGCGATGGCAATTGTTCGGGAAAAGGAAATTGGTACCATTGAGCAGGTTATGGTGACACCAATAAAAAAGGCTGAGTTCATTCTCGGAAAAACCATTCCGTTTGTTATTATTGGATATGCCAATGTCACCCTGATTAGTATTGTTGGTTGGCTGGTGTTTCGGGTGCCAATCAGAGGGAGCCTGTTACTGTTAGCTTTGGCAACAGGTCTATTTTTAATGAGCTCGCTTGGAACCGGTCTCTTTATCTCCACTATTAGTGGGACACAACAGCAAGCTAAAATGAGTGCTTTTTTCGTACTCTTTATTGCCATGCTTCTTTCCGGCTTTGCCTTCCCCGTGGATTCGATGCCGCTAGCGGTCCAATGGCTGACCTGGATTAACCCTGTTCGCTGGTATATGGAGGCGATTAGAGGGTTGTATCTAAAAGGTATTGGGCTAGATGTTTTATGGAAACAGCTCGGAATGCTGTTGCTGATAGGGATGGTTGTACTTGGGGCCGCTGTGAACCGCTTTAGAAAAACCGTTGCCGAAAGAGAAGGTGCAGACTCCGCTAGCCGATAAGCTAGGTGTCTGGTATACTCATACAATCTTACGGTAGGAGTGGGACTATGAAACGATGGGGACTGGGAGTAATCGTACTGTGCAGCCTGATGCTGGCAAGTGTCTCTGCGGTACGTGCTGAGGAAAAAGATCCTAAAAAACAAGTGGAGCTGTTGGATAAGATAAAGTTGCTTGAACGTCAGATTTCAGAGCTGACCGCTATGAAACAAAAACAACAAACCAAAGACGTCAAGCTTGATCAGTGCATGAAAGCCGTTGGCGCTGAGTCTTTTTGTACCTGTGTTGTTGATAAACTTCCTGCATCCGTTGATTTTCGCCAGTATGTAAATCTACTGCTGATTCCGGCGAAAGAGCTCGGATATGCTACAATGGCAGCGGATCAAAAGCGTGATGTGGATCAGGCCATGGTTGCCTGGGCCCGGTGTGTCAACTATAAGGGGCGACCACAGCCCGGTTTTCTCGATGGTATTCTTTCAGGGGATACAATGTTCTAGAGAGTAACTATCAGTAGGTACGAATACAAACGGGGAGCCACTTGGCTCCCCGTTTGTTGTTAA
>JBLIZM010000079.1:0-4020 GCA_048859855.1 Trichlorobacter sp. | reverse complement strand
GAGCGACCGTTCCCAACTGACGGTTTCACAGCAGGAGGTCTACCGGGACCCGTTCTTGGGAGCCCCCCCTCCGCCAGATCAACCAAAACCGCTCACCCCCGCACAGCAGAGTAGTGTAACCACAATCATAGAAGCGATTGACCAGCGGACATACACGCCGTTTCTCTTACATGGGGTTACCGGAAGTGGAAAAACTGAGGTTTACCTGCACAGCATCAGCCATGCCTGTTCCCAAGGGTATGGTGCTCTTGTTCTTGTACCGGAAATAGCCCTGACACCACAGCTGGTCTCACGATTCCGCAGCCGATTCCCCGAAGTCGGCATTGCCGTACTCCACAGCGGTCTATCCGATGGAGAACGGTTCGACACCTGGCGGCGAATCTATCGTGGAGAATGCCCGATTGTGATTGGCGCACGCTCGGCAATCTTTGCCCCAATCCCCCGCATCGGCATTATCGTAATAGATGAAGAACACGAGAACTCATTCAAACAGGGGGATGGTGTTCGCTACAACGCACGGGACATGGCACTGGTTCGTGCCCGCCAGCATCACGCTGTTGTTGTTTTGGGATCAGCCACCCCGCTAGTAACCAGCCGTTTTCTGGCAACCACCGACAAACTGCACTATCTCTCACTACCGGAACGGGTTGCACAAAGACCGATGCCGGAATGTCACCTGGTAACCACGAAAATCACGGCAGAGCGTTCAATCTCACCAGAACTGGCAACGGCATTACAAGAGACCTTCGACAAAGGTGAGCAAAGCCTGGTGTTTCTCAACCGCCGCGGATTTTCCAGCTGTCTGGTCTGTCCTTCGTGTGGTAAGGAGCTTCGCTGTCCCAACTGCTCCGTCACCCTAACCCATCACCGGCAACGAAAGCGCAATATCTGTCACTACTGCGAATTTCAACTCCCCGCACCCACAATCTGCCCACACTGTGGAGAGCCTGAGCTTAAAGAAGTCGGGGTCGGGACAGAGCGCCTTGAGGAGGAATTACAAGCATTACTCCCTGCTGCCAGGATCGCACGGATGGATAGTGACACAACCGCTGGCAAACAAGGCCATCAACGAATTCTCGATCGTGTACACCGCCATGAGATTGATATCCTGGTCGGCACCCAAATGATTGCTAAGGGTCATGACTTCCCTGAGGTAACGCTCGTTGGCGTTGTTCAAGGGGAAGGGTCACTCTATTTACCCGACTACCGGGCCGCAGAGCGAACCTTTCAGCTTTTATCCCAGGTGATTGGCAGAGCTGGTCGCGGGGATCTTCCAGGCAGGGTTTTTATTCAAACCTGCGATCCGGATCATTTTGCAATCCAGCATGCGATAGAACATGACTACGATGGATTTTATACGCAGGAATTACTGTACCGTGAAGAACTCGGCTATCCGCCGTCAGGCTATCTTGCTGCATTAAAAATCTCCGCAACAACAGAGGGGGGATTACAGCGAGAAGTACTTCTGATTGCGGAGCAGTTACGGGAAATCAAGAGCAGACTCGGGTTGAGGACTGAGATTCTAGGACCTGCTCCAGCACCGCTCTATCGACTCCAAGGACGCTATCGGTATCAGATCCTGCTCAAGGACCGCACCCGATCAAAGCTCCATCAACTGATCAGCTACTATCGGCGGGAGCGGGTTGCCAAGGCCGGAATTAGAGAGCGGATTGACATCGATCCTCTTGAATTACTTTGATTAGCGCCTAGCGTCAATACGAAGCCCACCAGGTTCAGGAGTCACCCGTGCCGCAGAATAGCCAGCACGCTTTAGGGTTCGTAAAATAAAGAATGCGCACCATAGTGGGGCTCCCGTAACAAAACAGGGAAAACCGCCATTCGGCTTAAAGCGGATGGCGGCCATTATTCCAGAGATACGAACTCCCAAACGGTTCACACCAAGCCTAACTATGTTCCGATGTTGCGTGGAATGACAAATCCGGCCAGTTTTCAATGGTGTTGTCAAGACGCCACTGGCTGCCAGCCATATAGGTCAGCTTTCCTTAACCATCGATATACAGGTTCATTTTTTCCTTCTTTTCAAAATCATCAATCTGCTTCTTTTCTCCACTCACCCAGCGAGCTGTCACATAGGCAACCGGCTCATATACAATCTTGACCCCATATTCAAATTCAAGCCGATGCAAAACCACCTCAAATTGTAGTACGCCAACAGCGCCGACAACCCATTCAGCACCGAAAATCGGCTTGAATACCTGAGTTGTCCCCTCTTCTGCCAGCTGGACAAGCCCCTTTTCCAATGCCTTGGACTTCATTGGGTTAAGCAAGCGTACTTTCCTGAAGTGTTCTGGGGCAAAACTCGGTATGCCGGTAAACTTTAAATCCTCACCAAGGGTAAAGGTATCACCAATCTTAATCGTACCGTGGTTATGGATACCGATGATATCCCCCGGGAACGCTTCTTCCACATTGCTGCGGTCCTGCGCCATGAAGATGGTGGCATTACTGATTTGTACATCACGTCCCAACCGTAAATGCCGAACCTTCATACCCCGTTCGAAGCGCCCTGAACAGATTCGGAAGAATGCGATACGATCCCGGTGTGCAGGATCCATATTCGCTTGAATTTTGAAAACAAATCCACTGAAAGGTTCCTCATATGGAGAGACCACTCTGCTCGTCGTGGCACGGGGGCGGGGATGTGGCGCATATTCAACAAAGGTGTCAAGTAACTGCTGGACACCAAAGGTATTAATAGCACTACCAAAGAAAACCGGAGTTTGTTTACCGGACAGATAGGCACCCAGGTCAAAGGGATGGGCCGCCCCTTCTAACAATTCAACATCAGAACGCAGCTCATCCGCCTGGCTACCTAACAGCTCATCAAGCAAAGGATCATCAAGCCCTTTTACCGCAACAGCCTTGCGAACCCCAAACTCAGCATCAGGATCAAAGAGCAGTACTTCCTTGGTATAGAGATGATAGGTTCCGCGAAAGCGTTTCCCCATGCCAATCGGCCAGGTAATCGGTGCCGTCTGCATCCCAAGATTTTTTTCAACATCATCAAGCAGATCGAGTGGTTCTTGCCCTTCACGGTCAAGCTTGTTCATGAAAGTCATAATCGGTGTGTCACGGAGACGACAAACATCAAGCAGCTTCTTTGTTTGACTTTCTACCCCTTTAACAGAGTCGATAACCATTAATGCAGAGTCTACTGCTGTAAGAACACGATAGGTATCCTCAGAAAAATCGTTGTGTCCTGGAGTATCAAGCAGGTTGATCTCGTATCCTTCATAGGTAAACTTCATGACCGATGAAGTAACAGAAATACCACGCTGTTTTTCCAGCTCCATCCAGTCTGAAGTAGCATGGCGACCACTTTTTCTCGCCCGAACCTCGCCCGCCTGTTGGATCGCTCCACCAAATAGCAATAGTTTTTCCGTTATGGTCGTTTTACCAGCGTCAGGGTGGCTGATAATAGCAAAAGTACGACGGCAGTCCACCTGCTCCTGGTTATGTAGCTGCTCCATCTGACACTCTCCGGTGACGTAAAAAAACCCGCTTACAGAAGCGGGTTTCTAGTTTGGCGGGCGATACTGGATTCGAACCAGCGACCTTTGGCTTCGGAGGCCAACGCTCTATCCAGCTGAGCTAACCGCCCGTAATCATAGAGTTTGATAATTGCTAGCTTGATAGTCTTTAGCACATTTGTGTACCAATTTGTAGCCTGTTTCCTTAGACGATTAAATATACACTGACACACCATAGAAGTCAAATACTCCCTGTATTTACTGACATGTTTCTAAACGTTGCCTAAAGCCCCACATGGTTCTACTGACCTCTGAAATGAGTTCTTGCACTCTGTCTAACTCTTCGTCACAAATATAACCCCTGCGATACGCTATATCAAACTGAGCATCCAGTTCATTCAGAGAACCCTTAGCATGGGAAAAGAACTGAAACAACTGAGGCTTAGTGTCCCTTCCTGAGCCTTCTGCTATGTTACTTACTACCGATACACTTGATCTGTTCATCTGATTTGACCTATCCCAATCATTG
>JBLIZM010000078.1:0-2475 GCA_048859855.1 Trichlorobacter sp. | reverse complement strand
CTTCACCTTGTTGCTGAAGTTCTTTGTGCTGAACTTTCCTCTGAACAGGTCGGCTTGTTACACGATCTGCTGACCAGTCTTGCCACCAGTGATATTAACGGTATTGCAGTCTCTCTGGCCCATGCCAGCCGGTCGACCTATGTCTCAGATCTGGCGGGGCTGGTGCAGCGGCTGCTCGAGATGGAAAACCTGGATGTCCTGATTGTCGCGGTGAAAATGGGGGACCGTTGTTTCATAATCGGACGGAGTCGGGTATCTGATGTTGATCTTGGGCAGTTGATGCGTCGATTTGGTGGTGGTGGCCATGCCAGTGCCGCCTCGGCTACCGTCCACGATGAAGATCTGCGGAGCGTCAGAAAGCGAATTGGGGTGCTGTTGCCAGAGGTGGTGCATCCGGTGGCAATGGTTGCTGATGTTATGACGGCACCGGTTCGTGTGGTTGACTCCCAGGCTACTATTCTTGATGCTCGGGATCTGCTGCTTCGCTACAATCATAGTGCGCTGCCGGTTATGCAGGGGGCGGTGATGCTTGGGGTCGTTACCCGCAAGGTGGTTGAGAAGGCTGTTTTTCATGGAATCGGAACCAGGCCGGTTACCGAAGTGATGCATACGGAGGTTCTTCGGGCGGAACCCGGGATGCCACTGCATCTCTTAACTGAGCATATGGTGGGTGGTGACCGGCGCTTTGTTCCCGTATTCATGCAGGATGAACTGGTGGGGGTGGTTACCAGAACCGACCTGCTCCGCCATATGCAGGGGCGATTAAAGCCGGATTTGGTCAATGCGGAACCGCTGGATACGGATGAACCGGTTCACGCCCGCACGGTACGGCACCGGCTTGAACGGCAGCTGTCAAGCGACGTGGTTTCTCTCTTGCAGGCGCTTGGAGAACATGGAGATCATCTTGGCGTCTGCGTGTACGTAATTGGCGGGTTTGGACGGGACCTACTGCTGGGAACCGCGAATCTTGACCTTGATCTGACGGTTGAGGGTGATGGAATCCGTTTTGCTGAGAGCTTTGCCGAAACCTGTCAGGCACGGGTACGCCCACACCATGCCTTTGGCACAGCGGTGATTATCCTGCCGGATGGTACTAAGATAGATGTCGCCAGCACCCGGCTCGAGTACTATGGTGCCCCCGGCGTACTCCCGAGTGTTGAACGGGCGTCGTTACGTCAGGACCTCTATCGTCGAGACTTTATAATCAATACCGGTGCCATTGCCTTAAATCCAGATCGCTTCGGCATACTTGTTGACCATTTTGGTGTTCAAGACGACCTACGGGCCCAGCGGATCAGGGTGCTGCACAATCTTTCTTTTATTGAGGATCCAACCAGAACCCTTCGGGCAGTCCGTTTTGAACAGCGACTAGGATTTGCCATTGACCCCCACACGGAAGGGTTGATCCGCTCAGCCGTACGTGCCGGGGTAATAGAACGGATTAGTGGCCGCCGGCTTCTGAATGAATTGATCTATCTTTTTCGGGAGCAGCGTCCGGGCAAGGCGTTGGTTCGTCTGGGGCAACTCGGTTTACTGCCGGCAATCCATGCTGATCTGCACGCCACGCCGTTTGATAGGGAACAATTTGATGCGTTGCAGGACGTGCTGGCATGGTATCAACTGCTATTTTTGGAGCAGCGGATGTCTGAGTCATGGGCCCCTTGGTTTTTAATGCTGACCGATCGTCTGGATACCGGCCGTTTCGCGCAGGCCTGCCAGCGGCTGGCGATGCCGGAACGCTTGATGCAGCAGCTTTTTAGTAAGCGCTACCTTGCCAGAAAACGGTTTGCGACGCTTCACCAGCGTCTGGCTCGTGGTGAGCAGATAGCAGCAAGTAGCCTCTATGATCTGCTGGTCGGGTTGCCGGTTGAGCTCCTGCTATACGGGGTCGCCCGTACTAAGGATCAGGCAGTGCGTCGGATGGTTTCCCAGTTTTTAACACACCTCGTTGATGTCAAGCTGCTGTTGGGTGGTGATGATCTACGGGGGCTCGGGGTGCCGGCGGGTCCGGAGATGCGTCGTATTATGGATGCGCTACTTCATGCCCGGCTTGATGGTGAACTGATTACTGCCGATGATGAGCGGGAACGGGTTCGGGTTTTGCTGAGTAGTGGTGTGTAGGGATGGTGGTCGGTCGTTTTGCCCCGTCCCCGACCGGGCCGCTCCACCGAGGATCACTGGTGGCGGCCGTCGGGAGCTGGTTGGCTGCCCGCTCCTGTGGTGGGCGCTGGCTGGTACGGATAGATGATCTTGATTATCAGCGCTGCCGCGAGGAGTATGTCGACGACATCCTGAGAACTCTCGAACAGTTTGGACTGGTTTGGGATGGCTCGATCAGTCGCCAGTCCGAGCATCTGGAAGCCTACCAGGATGCCTTCTCCTCTTTACAGGCACGTGGCTATAGTTACCCCTGTGGTTGTAGTCGCTCACAGATTGCCCAGATTGCATCAGCCCCACGGCCCGGTGAGGAGATTC
>JBLIZM010000077.1:0-8174 GCA_048859855.1 Trichlorobacter sp. | reverse complement strand
AATGGATCGAATATTTTATCTTTAATCTCGTCGGAGATGCCACAACCGGTGTCTATAACTTGAATACAGGCATGAGCTGCTGCTTCGGTCACTTTGGGGAAAATGCTCATTAACTCACTGGTTAAAACTTCTTTGGTTGTGATAGTAATGGTTCCGCCATCTGGCATAGCATCACGGGCATTGGTAAGTAGGTTGAATAATACTTGTTGAATGAGCGTCTCATCAGCCATGACATGGAGTTGTTCAGAACAAGGATGAAAATCGATGGTGTATTCGCGTGACATGAGCTTATTACCGAGCAATAATGAATCGTTGATAGTTTTGTTTAACTCGATGGTGTCAATGCGAATAAACTGTTTACGACTAAATGCAAGCATGCTTCGCGTTAATGTTGCGCCACGTTCAATTACACTAATTATTTCATTAAGACTTGCATATGCTTCGGTATCTTCTGGCACAACTTTCATTGCATAGCGGGTATTATTGGAAACAATTTGTAAGATATTATTAAAGTCATGGGCCACACCACCTGATAACTGGCCTACCGCTTCCATCTTCTGGAAATGTCGTAATTGTTCTTCAATCAAAATACGCTCGCTAATGTCCACAAAACTGCAAACCATGCCAACGGTATCTGCCCCGTCTTTAATAGGTAATACACTATATGAAACGGGGAACGATGTACCATTACGTCGCCAAAAAACTTCATCATCAATAATGCCAATCGTTCCAGTTTCACTCATTCTATGGGCATTACACTCTTCTTCCGGGTAGGGGGTGCCATCAGCACGTGTATGGTGCATAATATCATGCATTTGCTGGCCAAGTAGCTGCTCAGGCGTATCAAATCCAAGCATATCTGAACACGCTTTATTGGCAAGGGTACAGCAACCGTGTTGGTCTGTACCGTAGATTCCTTCTCTTGTGGAATCGAGAAGCATCTGAATTTTACGGAGCTGTTCTGACTGTTTCTTATCGCTACTGATTTGTTCATGCCTGGCGATTGCGAGCAGCGCACAGACAAACGTCATAATAATCAAAAACATTAAAATGAAGGGAAAGAGTGAAATCCAGAGATGGTGTTGCAGTTGACTAACGATACCTTGACTGATTTCTACACCAACAAGGGCTAAAAAACTTTCATGAGCACGCTGGTCAACGGTAAACAGGAAAAGAACACTAACGATAAGAACAATAAGAGAGGGGATAAAGCGTACAAGAAAAAGTCTAAATATAGACAGTTGTTCTTCATCGTGAATAGAAAACATGTCTACTCCTCACCAACAGTTATGGTTACACCATGGTACCCCACTATTTAAAAGCAATAACCATGCCTTGATATAATCAGTACGGGTAATGACGATAGAACTCTTGCTAGGTATAGATTCTAATCAATCTGTACAACCTGATCGGTTATATCTCTAAATGAACTATCATGGCTCACGAGGAACAGTTGGTCATACCAATGTTCGCTTAGCTCTTCCTGGCCGACATCAATTGCCCTAAAAGCCTGTGCCAGGTTTTCCCGTCGGGTGGCATCTAAATTTGACGTTGGCTCATCAAAGAAAGCAATCCGTGCACCGATGGTCTGTAGCATTGCCAGTCGGAGGGCCACAACCGCACTCATCATCTGCCCCCCCGACAATTGATCATCGCTTCGCTCCCGGATCTGTCCATCCTGCAGATCCCGTAAGACTACCTGGTATCCATCTCCCCAAACCAGCTCTTCATCTGACTCGGCTATGGTTCGATAGATTCGATCGGCACGCAGACTGATTTCCTGTCGAAAACGCTCTGAGAGTTGCGACGATACATGCTTAAACACCTTGTTCCGTAAAAAGGTGACCAACTGCTCTTTTCGTAGATACTGATCCCGCTCACTTCTTTTTTGATCTGCGATACCGGAGAGCTCTTGGAGCCGTTGTTGTTCAGCCTGAAGGCGCGTAAGCTCTTTTTCATATTCACTACACCGTTGGGTGTTGGTGGCTATCGCTGCCACGAGGTGCGTCTGCTTATCTTTACATACGAGATGCTGCTCCGGCTGATAGCAAGATTGTGCATCCGTATACGCGAGAACAGCCTGCTCATGCTCAGTAATCAACTGATCGAGCTTGTGTTGCCATAGCGTAATGGTCTGAATCTGTTCGTTCAGTTTGTCAGCGACAAGACTATGAGCGAGATACTGGTCACGTGCTTCTTGATGACGGTTGCGCTCATGCTCTGCCGCCTCAATGCGTTGGTTCAGGTCACTATAGGGAAGCAGCTGCTGCTCAAACGTGGTCACAGACATACCGGCAAGTCCAAACTGCTCGTGCAGTTTTTGAAGTAATTCTTCCCGTTGCGTAAGCGCTGCTTTCTGCTCTGTAAGCGCAGCCTGGTTTTTTACTAGTTGTACCCGCGTAAGGCTTAAGGCTATCTGCTCTTTTTCAGTCTGCTCAGTTATGGCAATGGTCGATTGAGTCGAATCAATCAAGCAATTCATTTCAGTAACTGACTTTTCAAGTTCCGCACGCTTATCGGCAAAAAAATGAAGGGGAGCTGTTTCAGCCAAGTTTTTACAGCGGTCCATGATCCAGGGACAGAGCCCATCACGTAACTGACTTTGCCCTTCATCAAGGCTCTCTATCCTCCCGAGTACGGTTCCCCGCTGGTTTTGTAGCTGCTCGAGCTGACTACGTTGCTGGATGAGTTGATGGGAAATGGATTGTGTATCAGCCACTGGTAGATCAGCCAGCTGGCGATCTATCTCAGTCTCCTGATCATGCAGTCGTCTTTTGGTCTCTGTGATCTCGCGTTCTTCATGCGCTATCTGCTGTTCAAGCAGTTTTTGCTGTTGCTGTGCGTTTTGCAGTAACTGCTCAATGTGCTGCTTTTGAATTGCTTGTTTTCTGATATCAGCTAAAAGTGCCTCTGCAGCATCATAGGCCTGTTTACCAGCAAGACAGCGAGCAACAATTTCCGCTGCGGCTTGACTGTTTTGTACGTCACGCTGCTTGTCACTGATTTTTAAACGTCCATCACTAATCCGTTCGGCAAGGCGTTGCTGGTCGGCCATGCGCGAGTGTAACTGCTGTTCTGCGAGGTTGAACGCTGTCAATGTATGCTCTAAGGCAGCCAGTTCTGTTTGAGAGTCAGCCAACTGCGTACTAACGGCTTGTTTAGCGATAATACAGGCATTGATGGCTTCGCCAAGTGCGTGCAGTGGTGCAATCTGCTCATCGATAAGTGTTATTTCGGCTGACAGAACCTGGTTACGACTTTGGAGGGCTTTTACCGTATCAGCGGTTTTTTTATAGGTTGTCCGCCAGGTGTCTATTCCGAGGATTTCATCAAAAGCTTCCTGGCGCTTTGTCTGCTGTCTTAGTACGAATGGGCCGAGGAATTCATGCTGGAATGGGCCGATAACCAGCTTAAACTGGTCCGCGAGTGGTCTGCCATTATCAAGGCCAATCAGCTTAGCTATCCGCTTTTCTGTTTCTGCTGCGCCGGCATGTTCTTCAACTTCGAACTGTCCATTGACCTGATGGTATAAGAGCCATTTTGCCGGGGTTCCAACCGTTCGGCTGACCTGATACGGTTCGTCATCATCGCTGGTGAACACAATAGTGATCTCACCACGTTTCGAGCCAATCGAGAGAAAGCGGTCACTATTACTCACAAAATCACGGGCATCAACCCCGAACAATGCGTAGCCGATTGCCTCAAAGATAGTGCTCTTGCCAATACCATTGGGGCCTGAAAGCACATTGATTCCCGGAGTGAATTCAAAGGTCCTGTCGCGGTGTGATTTAATGTTACGCAGATGAATGGAGCGTATCTGCATGGCTAGTAGTCCTTTAAAAGGGCGATGATCTCTTCTGCATCACCGTCATGGTGTATAACCTGGTCACGGATACTGAGGGCCAGGTCGACCAAGGAGTCGGCATACTGTTCATACCCACCATTCGATGAAATTAGTCCCCGCAGTACATCCTGCTCAATCTCACTGAGGCTTTGTTGTGATGTATCATGATCACCAGCAGTCACTGATAGGTTTAGTTGGTTTTTTATTTCACTATGCAGTGGGGCGTAGACCTGATCAAGAATACTACGGACCTGTTCCTTGCCCAACTCAAAGGGATGGAACTCTACCGTACCGACCAGTTTTAGTTCTATCAGCGGTGAGACGGCGTACGCATCGTTACCGCGTTTTTGTTCAAGGAGAGTCCGCAGCTGGGTTGCCGCCTGCTCAGCGGTACGACAACCGGTCAGATCAATCGGTATGACCAGCATCGGACGTGGGGTGGTTGGTATCACCTGGTAGTCGACCTGGTGATCGCTCATCTCCACTAGATAATACCCTTTGTCATACCGTTCCTCACCGAAATTGACACATTCTGGAGCACCAGGGTTAAAGGCATAGGGAATTTCATGTGCACCGGATAGCGTATACGGTTTATGTCCGTGTCCCAGTGCGACATACTGGAAGCGATCCTGTAAGGGGGCAGCTTCATCAGGATGCATGCAACCGATTTCAACCGGTGAATAACTCCAGATACCGACATGGAATAGCAAAAGGTTGTGTTGTGTTGAAACAGCACTACAAATACGCTCGACATGGCTGCCAGCCAGCGTGCCGATGTAGCCGAGGCCGTAGACGGTATACCCGTTCACGCAGATGCAGCCACCGGTCCCTTCCTGCTCGTAAAAGGGATCGAAACGGTATGAACCATCAGGTTCACGGGCAGGGCGCAGCAGACGGAGGTAGCCCATGCGGGACAATGCTTCCATCCAGGAGATACTATCCCGACGGTGAATCCAGTCGTGATTTCCCTCAACGGCAATACAGGGTATGCCGGCATCTTTCAGTGGCTGCAGCGCTTCAATGGTTTTTGCAAAGGTTTTTGGCAGGATTTGTCCCGTATGAAAAAGATCTCCGGCAATCAGCACGCAATCAACAGTATGGGTGAGTGCATCCGCCACAATTGAGGAAAGCATGCTGAAAAAATCCTGGTACCGTTCGCTTTCTGCCGATGAACCACGATAGGTTTTCCCTAGATGAATATCTGCTGTATGTATGAATGTGATATGCCGAGCCATACTACTATTCTAGCATATACAGGAGCCGTTTGACAGCCTTGGTCGTCATGGACGGTGCGCAGATCAGAGATATCTGCTATAGTTTAAAAGGAGGATATATGGCATATCGATTGTTACGCATAGTCGCACTACTGGGAATGGTTCTGCTGTCTGGTCACCCAGCTTTTGCTGATCAAGGGACCTGTACGATTGTGCTGATGCATGGTAAATGGGGCGGCGCGAAATCCCCCCATCTTGATCGACTGGCAACGGTTCTAGCATCTCAGTGTGCAGTCGAACGGCCAGATATGCCGTGGTCCCGTTCAAAGGTGTATAACCGTTCGTATCCAGATGCGTTGTCTCAAGTGCATGAGATGGTAGTCAAAGCCCGTTCCGCGGGGAGCAGACGGGTTTTTGTTGGCGGGATGAGCATGGGAGCTAATGCCGCACTTGCCTATCAGGCTACCTATGGTGATGCCGACGGATTGATACTGATTGCTCCGGGACATCTGCCTGATCGCTATTATGCTATGGAGGAGGGGACCCGCAAAGCGGTCGATGCCGCCAAGCAGTTGGTGCGTGAGGGGAAATCAGATGTTCTGGTGCCATTACGGGACAGTAACCAGGGGCAGCGCAAGACCTTTCCGGTTAAAGCCGCTGTGCTGATAAGTTATTTTGATCCGGAAGGTAGCGGGGTCATGCAGCGATCTGCCAAAGGGATAACAAAAGCGACTCCCACACTGTATGTGGTTGGAGCCCGTGATCCCCTCTATGTTGAGGGGCCCGGCTTTATCTATGCTCACTTACCGAGTCATGCTGGTAGTCGTTACTCTGTGATTAAAGAAGATCATGCCGGTACACCCGATGCTGCAACAGTACTGGTCAATGACTGGGTGCGTGAACGCCTGCAACCGTAGCGCTTACGGATGGTAGAATTACGAAAGCCCCTGGTTCCCACGCCAGGGGCTTTCCGTTTTTCATGGCGGAAAAACGCGCCGAAAGGCTTATCGAGATACGGCTTTTTTTACAGGACCATTCATTCGAATGGCTGCAGCAAACTCCATCCAGAATACCAGATAGATAGAGATCATCAGTGACAGTCCGACGTTTTGATTGTCTGGCCCCAGTGCCTTGGCAAGAATAGGGGACGCAAAGCCGGCGCCAAGGGTTCCGGTTACTCGCTCAAGCAGGTAGAAAACCGGCAAAGTTAAGAGGGTACCAACCACCATGATGGCGATACCGGGAATACGCTTCTTCCAGTATTTTGGGGAGAAGCCGTACATGCGCATGAAGATGACAACCCAAATAATCCAGACCGAGTAGTCAACCGCTGCGTCAGGGAGCGCCAGTTTGTTATTAACCAGTGCAACTTCCAAAACGGTGACCGCGCCGAGCAGGGTGAACATCCAGTTGAACTTCTCGGAGGCCTGGGTCTGCCAGTTGCGGCTATCGGGTGCCGGAGCTTCATTATAGGAGTGATTATGCGTGCCGAGTGCCGAGAACAAAATTGCAAACCAAATACCGGCATTATGGAACAGGAGTGAAGAGTGGTTTCCAGCGATATTAGCAATTCGTGCCAGTGGATCCCGTAGGAAGTCGGCAGCAATACGCATCAGGAACAGATTGACAATCACGGAACAGGATATAATAACCGCAAGGGTAAAGATTCGCCGTGGCAGAAGATACGGATCAACCCGGTCAGGAAAACCGAGAATAAAGGCAAACCAGATGAGGTACATGATTAACGGGATACCGAAACAAATACCGTAGACTGAGTTACCGGCAAAGTCACCGCTTTGTGCATAAATCAGGTAATCGTCAGCTTTATCAGGGTTAGTGTTAACTGCTTTAACAACATCCTTCTTAACTGTTTTCAGGTGGGGAAGCAGCCCCATGGCGTACCAGCCATGATCACCCATGGTTGTATCAACAACCCAGTAGTTGTCGCTTCCCATCATGTCATCGAGTCCTTGGAAAATACGCATATTGAAAGCGGCACACAGGACACAGACAACCAGCAACAGTGCGGCACTAGAAAGTCTCATCGGCATAACGGTTCTCCTTATTCCTTGTGGGTGGTCCAGAACATTGAAACGGCGTTGGCCGCAAACAGACCATAGAGCCACATGGTGTTCCAGGCCGGGCCGGACCAATGGCTACCGTGACCGCCACCGATTACGCCGGCTGCAACGATGATACCGACCATCGCGGTGAATGAAACCATCGCAACGGCACGCAGAATAGCGCTGTTACGCCAGGTGTGACGCTCCAGTTCCTCAATACGTTGAGTCAGTTCAAGCTCTCTTTGGGTCATGATGTCTCTCCTTGTGTACAGCGATTCCCTGGGCAATAGCGACAACGGCAAGTAGTGCCACCATTGTAATCCCGTCAATACGTGAAGCGATCATATAGAGCATAAAATCCCCTTTGATCAGTGTCCCTGGGTGGCCATGCAGGCAGTGCGACCGAGCGGAAAGCGGGTCGATAACTCCTGGTACTTGGCACACGCATGGAACTGCTTATTACAAAAGTGTATGATCATGTCGACATCATGGGTGGAGATATAGTCGCATCCCACTTCGCAGAGGTCGTCATTTTTTCCGTAATATGGACAGATCGGTTTGTTTGGCATCATGGTGTCCTAGGGACAGAATCTTCTGTCACACCATAACCATAGCAACGGCTGTGCCAACAGGATAAAATCTCGTCATAACAGCACATTAGAGATGAGTTGTGTTTTTGGCGGAATACGGCATACAAAAGCGCCCAGTGGATTAACTACGTAATTACATATAGTTGCATCACAACGGGCGCTATTTGCGAATATGCGAAAACAGGATCGTGCTAATTTATTTTTGCATTACTGCGACTTTGTGGATACTGATAATACACCCTCAATACAATCAACCGTGATAGTACCACCATCAAGGACTGATCCTGCAATCATGGCTCGTGCCACTTTTGTTTCCAGTTCACGTTGGATGAATCGCTTAAGTGGCCGTGCTCCATAGATTGGGTCATAACCAGCTGTCGCGATACAGCTAACCGCGGCTTCTGTCACGATCATGGTTATCCGACGGTCTTTTAGGCGGTCGGTCAGCTGCTTCAGTAGCAGG
>JBLIZM010000076.1:0-4336 GCA_048859855.1 Trichlorobacter sp. | reverse complement strand
CGCTGCAGTCAGCGTCGTCTTACCGTGGTCAACGTGACCGATCGTACCAATATTAACGTGCGGTTTCGTACGCTCAAATTTAGCCTTGGCCATCGAAATCTCCTCCTCTTGTCAATCCGGGGTATTACCCTTTTACTTTAGCGACAATCTCATCCGACACCGACTTCGGTACCGGCTCATAATGATCAAAAGTCATGGCGTAGGTTGCGCGACCCTGGGTAGCTGAACGCAGATCGGTTGAGTAACCGAACATGTTTGCCAGCGGAACCATGGAGCTAACCACCTGGGCGCCTGCACGGGAGTCCATACCCATGATGCGGCCACGACGTGAGTTCAGGTCACCAATAACGTCCCCCATGTATTCTTCGGGGACAACAACCTCGACCGACATGATCGGCTCGAGCAGTACCGGTGAAGCCTTTTGGCAGCCTTCCTTGAAGCCCATCGAACCGGCGATCTTAAACGCCATTTCCGAAGAGTCGACTTCGTGGTAGGAACCGTCAATCAGGGTTACCTTGATGTCAACAACCGGGAATCCTGCCATAACGCCGGTATCCATAGCTTCCTGAATACCTTTATCAACGGCCGGGATGTATTCACGAGGAACAACACCACCCTTGATTGCGTCAACAAAGGCGTACCCTGCACCCGGCTCCTGCGGTTCGACTTCCAGCCATACATGGCCGTACTGACCGCGTCCACCGGACTGACGTACAAACTTACCTTCAACCTTGACCTTCTTGCCGACGGTCTCGCGGTATGCAACCTGCGGCTTACCAACGTTTGCCTCGACCTTGAATTCACGCATCAGACGGTCAACGATGATCTCGAGGTGAAGCTCACCCATACCGGAGATGATGGTCTGACCAGTCTCTTCGTCAGTCTTAACGCGGAAAGATGGGTCCTCGCTGGCCAGCTTCTGCAGGGAAAGTCCCAGCTTCTCCTGATCGGCTTTATTCTGAGGCTCAATCGCGATTGAGATAACCGGCTCAGGAAACTCGATTGACTCGAGAATAACAGCCTTGTCCTCATCACAGAGTGTGTCACCGGTTGTGGTGTACTTGAGACCAACCGCAGCGGCGATATCGCCAGCGTATACTTCCTTGATCTCTTCACGCTTATTGGCGTGCATTTTCAACAGACGGCCGATACGCTCCTTCTTGCCTTTGGTGGCGTTATAGACGTATGAACCGGACTGAAGAACACCAGAATAGACCCGGATAAAGGTCAGCTGACCAACAAACGGGTCGGTCATGATCTTGAAGCCCAGCGCCGCGAACGGCTCGGTGTCTTCTGCACGGCGCTCTACTTCAGCACCATTCTCGTCAAGACCCTTGATAGCCGGAATGTCGAGCGGAGATGGCATATAGTCAACAACTGCATCCAGAAGGTTCTGAACACCCTTGTTTTTGAATGCCGAACCACAAACAACCGGGATGATATTGATGTTAATGGTGCAGGTACGGATAGCAGCCTGAATTTCTGCCTCAGTCAGCTCCTCGCCACCCAGATACTTTTCCATCAGCGCGTCATCATGACTTGAAATCTCTTCAAGCAACTTCTCACGCCATTCAGCTGCCTCGTCCTGCAGATCAGCCGGAATTTCTTCCTCGTGGAACTTAGCGCCCAAAGACTCTTCGTCCCAAATGATTGCCTTCATACGGACCAGGTCAACCAGTCCTTTATAATGCTCTTCTTTACCGATTGGAATCTGGATTGGCACCGGATTCGCCTTCAGACGATCCTTGATCATCTGTACGCCACGGAAGAAGTCTGCGCCGATACGGTCCATCTTATTGATGAACGCAATACGCGGAACGCAGTATTTATCAGCCTGACGCCATACAGTCTCGGACTGGGGCTCAACGCCACCAACCGAACAGAATACAGCGACCGCTCCATCAAGAACCCGCAGCGAACGCTCAACTTCGATGGTGAAGTCAACGTGACCCGGGGTATCAATGATGTTGATGCGGTGATCATTCCAGGAACAGGTGGTTGCAGCGGAGGTAATGGTAATACCACGCTCCTGCTCTTGCTCCATCCAGTCCATGGTAGCCGTACCCTCATGAACTTCACCGATTTTGTGGGACACACCGGTGTAGTAGAGAATACGCTCAGTCGTAGTTGTTTTACCGGCGTCAATATGAGCCATGATGCCGATGTTACGATATTTATCAAGTGGTGACAAACGAGACACGAATCAGTCCTCCAAACTTACCAGCGATAGTGCGCAAACGCACGGTTCGCTTCAGCCATCTTGTGGGTGTCTTCACGCTTCTTAACAGCCGCACCGCGGTTGTTAAATGCGTCAAGCATCTCGCCAGCCATCTTCTCAGTCATGGTCTTCTCTGAGCGGCTCAGTGAGTAGCGAATCAACCAGCGCATTGCCAGTGACAGACGACGGTCAGGACGAACCTCGATAGGTACCTGATAGGTAGAACCACCAACACGGCGGGACTTAACCTCGAGGGACGGCTTGATGTTTTCCAGGCACTTCTTAAGCGCCTTTACTGCCTCTTCGCCGGTCTTTGTCTCGACAATCTCCATGGCACGATACAGAATTGACTCAGCCACGCTCTTTTTGCCACCAACCATCAGGATGTTGATCAGTTTAGCAACAGTCTTGTCATTATATTTTGGATCCGGAAGAATGATCCGCTTCGGTACTTCGCGTCTTCTTGGCATACTCTATAACCCCTTGCGAACTCGTGTTTACTTCGGACGCTTTGCGCCGTACTTGGAACGGGCCTGCTTACGGTCCTTAACGCCGACTGAGTCGAGCGTACCACGAACGATATGATAACGAACACCTGGTAAGTCCTTTACCCGGCCGCCCCTGATCAGAACAACGGAGTGCTCTTGCAGGTTGTGACCAACACCCGGGATATATGAGGTAACCTCAATCCCGTTGGTCAAACGAACCCGGGCAACCTTACGAAGCGCTGAGTTAGGCTTCTTAGGGGTTGTGGTGTACACACGTGTACAAACGCCACGCTTCTGAGGACAGCTCTTAAGTGCCGGCGCGGTTGATTTATCCCGCTTCTTCTCTCTACCCTGACGGATCAACTGATTGATCGTTGGCATACGACTCCCTATCTCAAAAACACGTAATGAATCACCGCATCATACTGACGCGGACATACCTAAAAACACCATTCGGTAGCCATTAAAACCTGTGTACCGGCTACATCTTTGTCTACACACATTCGGGTGAGTGACATTGTGCGTACCAATCCAAGGTGGGGGATGGAATAGGTGTAGGGTCGGAATTAGTACCGACAGCTCCATCCACAATGTGCATAAAAACGCACGTACGCGGTCACTCGTTTTGCTGAGCTTCGTACTCTACTGTCAATCAGTCGAGTCTGTCAATCTTTTTTTACTCCCCTACCGGTTTTTTTGTCCGGCAGGGGAGTTTTTTTATTACTGGGCGGCTTCAACCTCAGCCGGTTGCTGGTTCTGATCGACGCTATCGACCGATACCTCACCCTCTGACTCCTCCTGCTCGGCCGCTACCCGCAACCGCATATTGCGATAGCGTGCAGCACCGGTACCGGCTGGAATCAGACGACCCATGATGACGTTTTCCTTCAGGCCACGCAGCGCGTCGATTTTTCCTTCGATCGCTGCCTGGGTCAGTACCTTGGTGGTCTCCTGGAAGGAAGCCGCCGAGATGAATGACTCTGTTGAGAGGGAGGCCTTGGTGATACCGAGCAACAACGGTTCGGCGGTAGCCGGACGCTTGCCGTCGTTCAGTGCACGGTTGTTCTCCTCCTCAAATACCCAACGCTCGACCTGATCATCAACCAGAAGGTTGGTATCACCAACTTCCTTGATCCGGACCCGACGCAGCATCTGACGAACGATAACCTCAATATGCTTATCGTTAATCTTAACACCCTGGAGACGATAGACTTCCTGAACCTCGTCAACCAGATATTTGGCCAGTTCCTTAACCCCAAGTACCCGCAGAATATCATGGGGGTTGGAAGAACCATCCATCAGCGGCTCACCGGCCCTGACATAGTCACCTTCGTGAACACTGATATGCTTCCCTTTCGGGATCAGGTATTCCTTCGGCTCGCCAATTTCAGGGATGACGATGATCTTACGCTTACCTTTTGAGTCTTTACCAAAGGTCACCTTGCCGTCGATCTCAGTGATTACGGCGAAGTCCTTCGGCTTTCTTGCTTCGAACAATTCAGCAACCCGCGGCAGACCACCGGTAATATCCTTGGTCTTGGTTGTTTCACGCGGTATCTTCGCGATAACGTCACCAGCACTGATGATGTTATCTTCTGTTACGTTGATGATGGCACCAACCGGCAGATAG
>JBLIZM010000075.1:0-10198 GCA_048859855.1 Trichlorobacter sp. | reverse complement strand
CGCACCAAAACAAATGTGCTGGAAAATGGTGATAAACAGCGCGTCTGTTCAAAGTGCGGTAGCGCGCTTTAGAGAAATCGGGAGGAATCCGGGCAATGGCCAGATTGAAAGACCTATACACAAATGAAGTTGTCGCCAAACTGCGCGATGAGTTCAAGTATAAAAACATTATGGAAGTTCCCAAGATCGAAAAAGTTGTTATCAACATGGGTCTTGGTGAGGCTATCCAAAACATCAAGATTCTCGACTCGGCTGCTAGCGAACTCGGCAAGATCACCGGCCAGAAGGCTGTTGTGACAAAGGCAAAGAAGTCAATCGCTAGTTTTAAGCTGCGTGAAGGGATGCCGATCGGTTGCATGGTCACCCTGCGTCGTGACCGTATGTATGAATTCCTTGATCGCCTTATGAATGTCTCCTTACCGCGTGTTCGCGACTTCAAAGGAGTCTCTGGAAAAGCATTTGATGGCCAGGGTAATTACACGCTGGGTATCAAAGAACAGCTTATTTTTCCTGAGATCAACTACGATGAGATTGACAAGATCAAGGGTTTAAATGTAACAATAGTAACTTCGGCTAAAAACGATGAAGAAGGTAAGGCTCTTTTGAAATATATGGGCATGCCATTCAGAAACTAAGTAGGAACCATACGGGAGGAATCCGTGGCAAAAGTATCAATGATCAACAAATCGCAGCGCGCACCGAAGTTCAAGGTCCGCCAGCATAATCGCTGCCCGGTCTGTGGACGTCCGAAAGCGTTCTACCGCAAGTTCCAGATGTGCCGTATCTGCCTGCGCAAATACGCTTCCGCCGGCCAGATCCCCGGCGTCATTAAGTCCAGCTGGTAACGCTGCATATTTATTTAAGGAGTCGTCTCGATGTCAATGACTGATCCTATCGCCGATATGCTGACCCGCATCCGTAATGCGAACATGGTCAAGCTACAAAAGGTCGATATCCCTTCATCCAATGTCAAGGTTAACATCGCCCAGGTGTTGAAGCAGGAAGGGTTCATTAAGAATTACAAGGTTATCGCCGATAGCCGTCAGGGTGTCCTTCGGGTCTACCTGAAGTTCATCGACGAGAAGGATCCGGTAATCAACGAGATTACCCGGATTAGTAAGCCCGGCAGCCGTTGCTACGTCAACGCCGAGTCTATCCCGACCATCAAGAACGGTCTGGGTATCGCGGTCCTGTCGACATCTAAAGGGATTATGACCGACACCGCCGCCCGCGAGGCCGGTATCGGTGGCGAGCTGCTCTGCACCGTCTGGTAAGCAGAGGTCTCTCAAAGGAGCTACTACAATGTCACGAATCGGGAAACTGCCGATTGCAGTACCTACAGGAGTCACCGTCACCCTGACTGACGGACAGCTGACGGTCAAAGGACCGAAAGGCCAACTGTCCCGCCAGATCATGCCGGAAGTGGTCGTTACTATCGAGCCAAGCTTGATTACGGTCACCCGCGCTGATGAGTCGATCAAGTCCCGCTCAGCCCATGGTCTGGTCCGGACCCTGATTAACAACATGGTTGTCGGTGTTACCACCGGCTATCAGACTGACCTTGAGATCAACGGTGTTGGTTACCGTGCCGAGCTGAAGGGATCAGAACTGGTATTAAGCCTTGGCTATTCACATCCGGTAGTTTATCCGCTGCCGGCCGGGATTGCTGTCGAGGTCGACAAGATGACCAAGTTGTCGGTTAAGGGTATCGACAAGGAGCTGGTCGGTCAGACCGCCGCAAAGATCCGCTCATTCCGCGGACCTGAGCCATACAAAGGCAAGGGTATTAAGTACGCAACCGAGACCATCCTGCGTAAGGCTGGTAAGACCGGTAAGAAATAAGACCCTGTAATAGGGGTAAGGAGCATCGCCGTGGGTAAGACATCACAAAAGACAATCACGCGTTTGAAGCGCCAGGTTCGCGTCCGTAAGAAGGTAAAGGGTACCGCAGAGCGTCCCCGCCTGAACGTGTTCCGTAGCGCCAACCATATCTATGCCCAGCTGATCGATGACGTCAGCGGGGTAACCCTCGCTGCTGCGTCAACCTGCACGGACGGCATTGCCGGTTCCAGCAGTCACACCGGCAACAAGGCGGCCGCTGCGGCGGTCGGTACTGCCATTGCGCAGGCGGCCAAGGCAAAGGAAATCAACACCGTCGTATTCGACCGGAACGGTTTCCTGTACCATGGACGTATCCAGGCACTGGCTGACGCGGCTCGCGAAGCCGGTCTCCAATTCTAGTTCAGGCATTCCAGGGAGGGTGTAGTGAGCATCATCAATGCGAACGATTTAAACCTGATCGACAAGGTTGTTCATATCAGCCGTGTTGCCAAGGTTGTTAAAGGTGGCCGTCGCTTTAGTTTCTCGGCTCTTGTTGTTGTCGGTGACGCCAACGGGTATGTCGGGTATGGTCTCGGTAAAGCCAACGAAGTTCCTGAGGCAATCCGTAAAGGGGTTGAGCAGGCCAAGAAAAACATGATCAAGGTGCCGGTCAACCAGCACCAGTCGATCCCGTCCGAGATTATCGGCCGCTTCGGCGCTGGTAAGATTTTGATGAAGCCGGCATCCCCCGGTACCGGTGTTATCGCCGGTGGTGCTGCTCGTGCCGTATTCGAAGCAGCCGGCATCAATAACATTCTTTCCAAGTGTCTCGGCACGAACAACCCGCACAACGTGGTTAAGGCTGCTTTTGAGGGACTGCGTCTCTTAAAGACACCGGAAGAGCTGATTGCCCGCCGCGGCATCGCCGAATAACCGGTCACGTACTTAACAGGATAAAGGAATAGACTGATGAGCAACATGCTTGAGATTACCCTGGTAAAGAGCACTATCGGCGCTTCTGAGAAGCAGTGCGCTGTGGTACGCGGCCTTGGTCTTCGTCGTTTGAATCAGACGGTCCGCCGCCTCGACACCCCTGAGACCCGCGGGATGGTTGCTAAGATCTCCCATATGGTAACGGTACAGTAAAAAAGGATGGATACACCCATGGAACTGAATACCCTTCGTCCAGCCCTCGGCTCGACAAAGAATAGAAAGCGTATCGGTCGGGGCATCGGCTCCGGTCACGGCAAAACCGCCACAAAAGGCCATAAGGGTCAAAAAGCCCGTTCCGGTGGTAGCATCAAGCCGGGATTCGAAGGTGGTCAGATGCCTCTGCAGCGTCGTCTGCCGAAGCGTGGCTTCCGTCCGCTGGTACGCAACGAGTATGTCGTTATCAACCTGTCCCAGCTGGATGTATTTGATGCTGGCAGCTGTGTTGATCGTGATGCTATGGATGCCAAAGGTCTGCTGAAGAAGTCCCTGTTGCCGGTTAAGGTTCTGGCAAACGGTGAGATTACCAAGGCGCTGACCGTTAAGGCTGACAAGTTCAGCAAGACCGCTGTCGACAAGATCAAAGCAGCTGGTGGTTCCGTGGAGGATGCCGCTCAGTGCTAGAAGCATTCCAGAACATCTTCCGCATTCCGGAGTTGAAGAAGCGGGTGCTGTTCACACTGGGGATGCTGGCTGTCTACCGTGTCGGGTGTCATATCCCGACACCGGGTATCGACTCGGTTGCGTTGTCCCATTTTTTCAAGCAAGCCCAGGGAACCCTGCTTGGCCTGTTTGATATGTTCTCTGGTGGTGCCCTTGAGCGTATGAGTGTCTTTGCTCTTGGAATCATGCCATACATTTCGTCCTCGATTATCTTCCAGCTTTTGACCGTGGTAATTCCTTCGATCGAAAAGCTTTCAAAGGAAGGTGAGGCTGGCCGTAAGAAAATCACCCAGTATACCCGCTATGGTACGATTATTCTGAGTGTTATTCAGGCCAGCGGTATTGCGGTCGGACTTGAAAGTATGCGTGGGCCTGCTGGTGAACTGGTTGTGCCGACTCCAGGTTGGTCGTTCAGATTACTGACAATCATTACCTTGACTGCCGGTACGGCATTCATCATGTGGCTTGGTGAGCAGATGACCGAACGGGGAATCGGCAACGGTATATCGATGATTATTTTTGCCGGTATCGTCGCACGAATTCCTGCTTCAGTCGGTAACACCGCAAAACTGATCAACACCGGTAACATGTCACTCTTCGCCCTGTTGTTTGTTCTGGCGTTGATGGCCTTTGTTATTGCCGCGATTGTTTTTGTTGAGCGGGGACAACGTCGATTACCAATCCATTATGCCAAGCGGATAACCGGTATGCGGGCGCATAGCCCTCAAACATCTCATTTGCCGTTAAAGGTTAATATGGCCGGTGTTATTCCACCGATCTTCGCGTCATCGATTATTATGTTTCCGGCGACTATCGCGAATTTCATAAATATTCCGGCGGTTCAGAGCTTTGCAAAGATGCTGACCCCGGGTCATTGGCTATACAATCTGTTTTATGTTGCATTTATTGTGTTCTTTTGTTATTTCTATACGGCTGTCACCTTTAACCCGGCTGACGTTGCAGAGAATATCAAAAAACATGGTGGCTATATCCCAGGCATTCGTCCTGGTAAGGAAACATCCGAGTATATGGATAGCGTTCTTACCAAGCTGACTTTTGTCGGGGCAATTTATATTTCACTGGTTTGCGTCCTGCCTTCATTGTTGATGGGCGGCCTGCGGTTGAACCTGCCATTCTACTTCGGGGGTACATCACTGCTGATCGCCGTTGGTGTCGGGATGGATACAGTAGCCCAGATCGAATCACACCTGATTACCCGTAACTATGACGGGTTCTTGAAAGGTGTACGGATCCGGGGGCGGAGATAACCCATGCAGTTGATTCTGTTCGGACCTCCCGGTGCCGGTAAAGGTACTCAGGCTCAGTTTCTCATCGCTTCACTCGGCATTCCGCAGGTTTCGACCGGTGATATGCTGCGGGCAGCTGTAAAGGCCGGAACCCCATTGGGGCTCAAAGCTCAAGCGATTATGCAGGCAGGTGGCCTGGTCTCTGATGAGATTGTGCTTGGTATTGTAGAAGAGCGGTTGGCCGAGGCTGACTGCGCACAAGGTTTTATCCTTGATGGTTTTCCCCGCACCATCCCGCAGGCAGATGCGCTGAATGCGATACTGGCTAAATCGGGACGGGAAATCGATCATGTTATTTCACTTGAGGTGCCGACAGAGCAACTGGTTGAGCGACTCTGTGGACGTTTTAGCTGCCCGACCTGCGGTAAGGGATATCATGTAACCTTTGACCCGCCACAGGTTGCCGGCATTTGCGATGTTGATCAGACGGCCCTGATTCAGCGTGCGGACGATACTGAGGATACGGTTCGTAATCGTTTAACGGTATATGATCAGCAAACCTCACCGCTGAAAGCGTATTATCAGCAAACCGGTCTGTTACGCTCGATTCCAGGTGTTGGATCGATTGCTGAGATTCAGGATCGTATTAAGGCGGTTGTTGCCTAGTGATTGTAATCAAGACACGCCGTGAGTTGGAGACGATGCGGATATCCGGTCGCATGGTTGCAGAAATTCTGGCGGTTTTGAAAGAAGCGATTAAACCCGGGGTTACCACGATGCAGCTCGAGGAGCTGGCCCTGGCTGAGACAGCAAAGCGTGGCGCAAAACCAGCTTTCAAAGGATACGCTGGCTACCCCTACGCACTGTGTTGCTCACCAAATGATCGGGTGATCCACGGAATGCCGAATCAGACGCCATTGGTTGAGGGTGATATCCTCAGCATCGACTTTGGCGTGATTTACCAAGGGTATTACGGTGACTCGGCCATGACGGTTCCGGTCGGTCGCTGCTCTGAGCAAGCGACAGAGTTACTGCAAGTAACCGAACAGTCGCTCTATGACGGGATTAACCAGGCACGAGCGGGTCAACGACTGTTCGATATCTCGTCAGCGGTGCAGACCACGGTTGAGCGGGCTGGTTTTTCGGTAGTTCGTGACTTTGTCGGTCATGGTATCGGCACCAAGCTCCACGAGGAGCCGCAAGTGCCAAACTTCGGGACAGCCGGACGCGGGATTCTGTTGAAGCCCGGTATGGTTTTGGCAATCGAACCGATGGTGAACCGCGGAGGGTACGAGGTAAACGTCCTGAAGGATGGATGGACTACCGTTACCGCAGATGGGTCGCTATCAGCACATTTTGAGCACACCGTGGCAATCACCGACCACGGTCCGGAAATACTCACACAGGTCTGACCTGTCTAGCAGAAAGGTGTAGTGCTATGAAAGTAAGAGCATCGGTTAAGAAGATCTGCGATAAGTGCAAGATCATTAAGCGCAAGGGTGTTGTCCGGGTTATCTGCGACACACCAAAGCATTCCCAACGTCAAGGTTAGTCACCAAGGAGGACAGCAGTGGCACGTATTGCAGGTATTGACCTACCAAAGAATAAGCGGATCGAGATCGCGCTGACGTATATCTACGGCATTGGCCGTACGACCGCTCAGAATATTCTGGCCGCCACCGGCATCAGTGGCGACACCCGTACCGACAAACTGACTGAAGCTGAAGTCGGTAAGCTGCGGGAGGAGATCGATAAGAACGTCAAGGTTGAAGGTGACCTTCGTCGTGAAATTTCCATGAACATTAAGCGCCTGATGGACCTCGGCTGTTACCGGGGCCTGCGTCATCGTAAGGGTCTTCCTTGCCGTGGACAGCGCACCAAGACCAACGCTCGTACCCGTAAGGGACCTGCTCGCACGGTCGCTGGTAAGAAGAAGTAACAACCGACAATAACATCCGGAGGACGTATGGCCGCTCCCAAGAAGGTCGTTCGCAAGAAAAAAGAGAAAAAGAATATTACCAATGGCGTTGCCCATATTCAAGCAACGTTCAACAATACCATTATCACTATTACTGACCCTGTCGGTAACGTGATTTCCTGGTCAACTGCCGGTGCAAAAGGGTTCAAAGGATCCCGTAAAAGCACCCCGTTTGCTGCCCAGATTGCCGCTGAGGATTGCGCACGCAAGGCTCAGGAGCATGGTCTGCGCACTATTGAGGTTTACGTCAAGGGACCAGGTTCCGGTCGTGAATCTGCCTTGCGCGCCCTGCAGGCTACTGGTCTGAGTGTCAGCTTCATTCGCGACGTAACGCCGATTCCTCATAACGGCTGCCGTCCGCCGAAGCGCAGAAGAGTTTAATACCGGGTAACCCCGCTACACGTAAGAGGAGGCTGTCTTGGCTAGGTACACTGGACCATCCTGCCGTTTGTGCAGACGAGAGAATATGGAACTGTTCCTTAAAGGGGACCGTTGTTATACAGATAAATGCGCTATGAACCGCCGCGGATATCCGCCGGGTCAACATGGCCAGGGTCGCACCAAGACCTCTGACTATGGTACCCAGTTGCGTGAAAAGCAGAAGGTAAAGCGTTTGTACGGTCTGCTCGAGAAGCAGTTCCGCAGCTACTTTGCCCGTGCTGACCGTATGAAAGGGGTTACCGGTGAAAACCTGCTTACCCTGCTCGAGCGTCGTCTTGACAACACGGTATACCGTCTTGGGTTCGCTTCTTCACGTTCCGAGGCTCGTCAGCTGGTCCGTCATGGTCACTTTACCCTGAACGGCCGTAAGGCAACCATCCCGTCAATGCAAGTAAAGCCGGGTGATGTCATCGAGCTGCGCGAGAAGAGCCGTACCGTTGCCTGCATCAGCGAAGCACTTGACGCAGTCGTACGCCGTGGCGTTCCTCAGTGGGTTGAGCTCGATCGTGATGCCTTCAAAGGCTCTGTAAAGCTGTTGCCGGTTCGTGAGGACATCGTCACTCCGATCCAAGAGCAGCTGATCGTCGAACTGTACTCCAAGTAACCGGTTGCCGGTGTAAGCCGGCACGGTCTCTGTTACACAAGACCCCCCGAGGGGAGGATTTGCATGTATAAAAACTGGCGTGATCTGATTAAGCCGAAACAACTGCAGGTCGAAAAAGATACCTTGACGGCGACCTATGGGAAATTCGTAGCTGAGCCGTTTGAGCGTGGCTTTGGTACGACCCTGGGTAACTCGCTGCGTAGGGTGCTTCTGTCATCACTGCAGGGTGCCGCTATCACTTCAGTCCGTATTAAAGGCGTTCAGCATGAGTTTTCATCGGTTCCCGGTGTTACCGAGGACGTTACCGACATCATTCTGAACCTGAAGAGCGTTCGCCTGCGTCTGCACGGTACCGAGCAAACCACAATCCGTATCATCCACAAGGGTGAAGGGGTGGTAACTGCTGCTGACATCGTTACACCGCATAACGTTGAGATCATGAACCCTGAAATGCACATCGCTACCTGCGGCAAAGATGCCGTTTTGGAGATGGAGCTGAATGTTCAGATGGGGCGTGGGTATGTTTCTGCGGACCGTAACCGTGATGAGCGCGCTCCGGTCGGGACTATCCCGGTCGACGCGATCTTCTCACCGATTCTCAAGGTCAACTCAAGCGTTTCAAACGCTCGGGTCGGTCAGATGACGGACTATGATAAATTGACCTTGGAAGTCTGGACCGATGGCTCTGTTTCTCCCGAAGATGCCGTTGCATTCGCAGCGAAGATCGTTAAGGAGCAGATGACAATCTTTATCAACTTTGATGAGGATTCTGAGCCACAACCGGTTGAGGCTGCCTGTGATGACGATACCAAGATCAATGAGAACCTCTACCGTACGGTTGAAGAGCTCGAACTGTCGGTTCGTTCAGCGAACTGCCTGAAAAATGCCGGTATTAAGCTGATTGGTGAACTGGTTTCCAAGTCAGAAGCTGAAATGCTCAAGACCCAGAACTTTGGTCGTAAGTCACTGAACGAGATTAAGGATATTCTGAATGAGATGGGGCTGACCTTTGGTATGAAGCTTGACTCATTTCCTGATCCTGATGTAATTAAACGTCTGCGCGGTGAGCAGAAGGACGAAGAATAGCCGACAGCGTTATATTTTTTGAAGGTACGTAGAAAGGAATCACCATGCGTCATAACAAATCCGGAAGAAGATTCGGTCGCAAGACAAGCCACCGCATCGCCATGTTCAGAAACATGGTCACTTCACTGCTAAATAGCGAGCGTATCATCACGACCGACGCCAAGGCTAAGGAACTGCGTAAAATTGCTGAGAAGATGATTACCCTCGGCAAGCGTGGCGATTTGCATGCCCAGCGTCAGGCTGCAGCCTATATTCGTGAGCAAGCAGTCGTGACCAAACTGTTCAGCACCATCGCACCGCGGTATCAAGAGCGCCAGGGTGGCTATACCCGTATCATCAAGCTTGGCACCCGTCTGGGTGATGCTGCTTCGATGTCGGTTATTGAACTGGTTGAAGAGGAATTGGCAACGAAGCAGGCCTAGTACCTGTCTGTTGTCTGATTACTACGGCCTGGATGCTTCATGCATCCGGGCCGTTTTTTGTATCACGCTATGAAAAGTATCACCACACGCTGCTTATCGTTGGCTGTTTGTAGAGCGTATGGTACCTTTGGACTGGTTAATCAGCTAAAATGCGATGAGAGCTATCCGTTATGCTCGAAGCTTCATGCTCACCAACTGTTTGAAGTTTTTGAATGGCTGTAGATACATTTTTGCGGTATTCCTCGATGAATAATCAGCGGCGTTGATTGACAGTTCATATTTAGCAATTGCTGTGGTACAAAACCAAGAACAGCGTAGAGGAGAATTCGATCGGTGCTGACAGATCAGGAACGAAAAAAACGAGCGCGGGAGACCGGGGTCATCGCTATCGCGGTGATATTAATTGTACTGCTGACCGGTGCGGAGATTAAGCTTTCCCAGATTAGCTCCACGGCCCCACTGTCGAGTAATATTGTGATTTTCGGAATGATTAACGTTGTCGTACTGTTAGTTGTTCTGTTGGTCTATCTGATTTGTCGTAATATCGTTAAGCTCTTTGTGGAAAACCGCAAAAGTCAGATCGCAACCCGCTTACGCACCAAACTGGTTATCTCTTTTGTCGGCTTGTCATTAGTTCCAACCATGTTGCTGTTTTTTGCGTCTGCCAGTTTTATCAGTAACAGTGTTCAGAACTGGTTTAACCTCCAGGTCGAAAACTCCCTCAATGAATCGCTTGAAGTGGCCCAGACCTACTATAAGACGTCGGCTATCAACGCTTTGTGGTACGGCAATCAGTTAAGTGATCAGATTAAGCGTCAGAAGCTTCTGAATGATGAAAACCTCCCCCGGCTTAAACGGCTGATCGCCGATAAGCAAAAAGAATATAATCTCGGGATCGTCGAGGTTTTTTCCGCCCAGCGTGAAGAGCTGGTGCGGGAGGCCAACC
>JBLIZM010000074.1:0-5679 GCA_048859855.1 Trichlorobacter sp. | reverse complement strand
TTGCATCATACTCCGTCATGCATACAAATGAAGAAAGTGACGGAAAAGACTCCCGAACAAATCCATCAAACGGCTCTTGGGTTAACGCTCTGGTAATTTCCCGGGCACGATCTGACCGGAAATTAAAGAAAATCATTGCATCGCCATCGGCGATGCAATGTATTGTTCCGTCTGCCTGGCGAATACAGGTTGGCAGCACAAACTCGTCTGTAACCCCTTGCGCATAACTCGTAGTTATTGCTTCAATTGCAGAGTCAGCGACGACAGCATCTCCAGAGACCCAAGCCCGATATGCTTTTTCTACCCGGTCCCATCGATTATCACGGTCCATACCATAAAATCTGCCCGAAACCGTTGTAATACGACCCAGCCCAATGGCGGCAAGCTCTTCCTCAAGCTGTTTCAGATACCCTAACGCACTTTGTGGAGGAGTATCCCGTCCATCAAGCAAGGCATGAACAGCAACATGCTCCACCCCAAGCTTTTGGGCCATGCGAATCAAGGCATAAAGATGGGTATTATGGGAGTGAACACCCCCATCGGAGAGTAAGCCCGCAAGGTGAAGCGTACCGCCTAACTTCTTCACGGCGGACATGCTCTGCACCAAAACCGGGTTGGAGAAAAAATCCCCATCAGCAATAGCTTTGGTTATGCGGGTCAGGTCCTGATAGACAATACGGCCAGCACCAAGATTGAGATGCCCAACCTCCGAGTTACCCATCTGCCCTTCTGGTAACCCGACCGCCATGCCTGATGTCTGGATTGCTACACGTGGATACCGCTGCATAAGACCAGACAACACCGGTGTGCGAGCCGCCGCAATTGCATTAGCCGCCGCATCCTCCCGAATACCCCAACCATCCAATATCATAAGGACTAATGGTTTTTTCATCGCTTGATCCTTGTCACATCCTCGGTCCCATTGGGGGGGTCATTGAAGAATCTTTTTTCCCTTTTGTTGCGTCGACAGCTTCTATGACAACCTCTGAACCTTCTGATACGGCACTTCCTTCAAGCACTTCGATATAGCGGGAGTCCGATAAGCCTGCCGAAAAAGTAACCGCCTTAGGCTTGCCCGCATCGAGGATATACACGGTTTGTACCGCTGCCTGCACCGGACGCCCTCCACCGACTGTTCCAGCACCCATTTTGCTTTTAGGAGAACGAACGCCATCCGCCTTTGGCCTGAAGCGTACTGCAGCTGCCGGCATACGTACGACTCGCTCACGTCGCCCAGTCTCAATCGATACATTAGCGGTCATCCCAGGCTTCAAGAGGAGCTCTTTGTTGTCAACCAGAACGACAACAATATAGGTAACCACGTTCTGTACCGTGACGGGGGCTGAGCGGATTTGCGTAACCGTTCCGGCAAACTGCCGATCAGGATACGCATCAACCGTAAAGCTTGTACGCTGCCCCAGGCGCGCCTTGCTAATGTCAGCTTCATCAACGCTGGTCTCTATCTGCATCTTTGTGAGGTCTTCAGCAATGGTGAAAAGCGTTGGGGTCTGGAATGAGGCGGCAACGGTCTGGCCAACATCTATATTTCTAGAGATAACTACTCCGGTCACTGGAGAGCGGATCACGGCATTTTTTCTATTTGTCTCAGCCTGGGATAGCACTCCCTTCATCTGCACTACGCCTGCTGATGCTACCCGTACACCTGCTTCAGCAGAATCATAGGCCGTTTGAGCTGCGTCAAAATCGCTCTGAGCCACGACCCCTTGCTTCAGCAGCTGCTGGTTACGGTCACGAGTGCGCTTAGCGTCAGCATACGCTACCTGAGCCTTATGCAAGGATGCCTGGGCGCTTAAATAGTTGCCTCGGGCCTGCTCGACCTGAGCCTGAAAAAGGGCAGGGTCGAGTTCGGCGATAATCTGCCCCTTCCTAACCCTTGAGTCAAAGTCCACATACCGTTTGGTGATCGTCCCTGAAACCTGGGAGCCAACCTGAACCGTCGTAACCGGATTTACCGTACCGGTAGCGGAAATCTGGGCCACAACATCTCCACGATCAAGACGAAGCGTGCGATATACCGGCTTCTTTCCTCCACGGAAGAAAAAAAATGCAATCAGCACGGCTGCCACAGCCAAAACAGCACCTATAATCATGTATTTCTTCATAATAGTTTCTACACTACGTATAAAAAAATCCCCTGTCAACCAGCACTCTCTATCCCATCGCGAAACAGTATTACAACGACTTCTTTTCAGCAAGGTTCCTACAAAGCAGACGAACACACAACAAAAGCAGGCCCGTCACGACTTGCATTTGTCTTGAACCCAATCCTTCCGCACGATATACTTTAATCTTACGTTGCACATGGGGGGCTTATGTCATTCAAAACTGTTCAATGGGATACTGATGCCGTCATACTGCTTGATCAGACGAAGCTCCCCCATGATGAGCACTATATCCGTTACTCTACTGCCGATGAAGTTGCTCAGGCAATTGAGCAGATGGTTGTTAGGGGAGCCCCGGCAATCGGAGTAACCGCTGCGCTTGGAATCGCACTGGGCATACAGCAGTTTACCGGGAAAGAGCTGTCCAGCCTTCAAGAGTATGTCGATTTGTTATGTGACCGCATGGCACGGACAAGACCCACCGCCGTCAATCTTTTCTGGGCAATTGACCGGATGCGTTCATCCGTTGCACGGCATCATCATGCAAATTTAGAGACCTTTAAAGCTGCAGTTCTCGTGGATGCACTCCAGCTACTCTCAGACGATGAACAGGCCTGTCAAGCTCTCGGCGCACAAGGTGCCACACTCATTACAACACCGACCACCGTCCTGACGCACTGTAATGCTGGCGGCCTGGCTACCGCAGGCTATGGCACTGCATTAGGCGTTATTCGGGCGGCTTTTGCACAGGGACACATTACCCGCGTTTTTGCAGATGAAACCCGTCCGTGGCTGCAGGGAGCACGGCTCACCGCATGGGAGCTCCAAAAGGATGGTATCCCCGTCACACTTATTGCCGATACGATGGCAGGGCATCTAATGGCCTGCGGAGAAATCGGTTGTTGTATCGTTGGTGCTGACCGTATTGCCGCCAATGGTGATACAGCAAACAAAATCGGAACCTATCAAATAGCCGTTCTCGCTAAAGAACACGGCATTCCTTTCTATATTGCAGCCCCTATTTCAACCATAGACCTAAACTGCCCTGATGGTAGTGCTATTCCTATTGAGGAACGTAACCATCAGGAGGTAACCCATATCCGCGGTATTCAGATAGCGCCACATGGGATTGAAGTACGCAACCCATCCTTTGACGTCACACCAGCGCGCTATATTACTGCTATTATAACGGAGAAAGGGATTGTCCAAGGAGATCTGTCGGCAGGCATCTCCGCTCTGGCCACTAAAACAGCATGAATAGCAACCGGTTTGACCATACGTTTTCATGGATTATGGCACTCGATCAGGATGAGCCTTCCTACACGGAAGGACTTATAACCCTCCTTGAATCGGCAGGCTTTCAACAAGCGGCTCGATCAGCAACCAATATACGGTTACTCGCTGACACCTACTCTGTTGAGCAGTTACTGCGTGTAACCCTCTCCGCGCTCCGCACTCCGTCCCCTGATCTTGCATTAAATGGATTTGAGCGACTTGCCGGAGTTATTCACCAATCTGAAATCGTATCACTACTTGCAAACAAACGCCGGCTGCTCCAACTATTAACCGTACTCGGAGCCTCGCCCTTCCTCACGACACTCCTTATCAGGGATCCGTCGTACTACACCCAATTGTTTGTTGAACAGGATATCGACACTGCGAAACAACGACCTGAACTACTTCAGTTACTGCGCTCAGGTCTACCAGTCCCCTGTGATATGCAACAGCTCATGAAGCAGCTCCGTCGATTCAAACGATACGAGATCCTGAGAATCGCCGCACGTGATTTAAACGGACTGGCATCACTTGAAGAAGTAACCAGAGAACTTTCAGATCTTGCATCATCAACACTCCATGTTGCCTACGAAGCATGCCATCGCTTACTTGAGGACGAGTTTGGACATCCTTTCAAAGAGACTGATGAAGGGCCACGCCCCACAACCATGACTGTTATGGGGATGGGTAAATTCGGTGGACGTGAACTCAACTTCTCTTCTGATATTGATATTATCTATTTTTACGAAACAGATCGCGGTGAGACCTCCGGCATACCCGACGGACGGGGCGGCATGCGGGGAGTCGTTCCGTTACATACCTTCTTTAACAAACTTGCCGAAATGGTCACCAAGGCCATGAACCAGGTTACAGAAGACGGTTTCGTGTTTAGGGTTGATGTGGGGCTACGGCCAGAAGGGAAATCCGGGGACATTGCCGTGTCAATGCGGGCGGCAGAACTCTACTATGAGTCCTGGGGACAGTCATGGGAGCGTACTGCCATGCTGAAGGCCAGACCGGTAGCCGGCTCAAAAGAGCTCGGGGAACAGATTCTCCAAATGCTTGTACCTTTTGTATATCGTAAATATCTGGACTACACCCTGATTGAAGATATGAAACTGATGAAGCAGAAAATTGACGCCTCGCTAACCAAGCATCGCGAGTCCGAGTCCAACCTTAAGCTTGGTCGGGGTGGTATCAGAGAGATTGAATTTTTTATCCAAGCACTGCAACTGGTCTATGCAGGAAAACACCCACGCCTGAGGGAGAGAAATTCCCTGTTGGCTCTACAGCTCCTGGCAGAAGCGAAACTCGTTGATGAAGAGGAAATGCAAAAGCTTCAAGACGCATATCGCTTTTTGAGAACTGTAGAACACCGCATCCAAGTCGTGCAGGAACGGCAGACTCACAGCTTGCCAAGTAAGGACGAGGAGCTATACGAGCTTGCTCGGCGATGCGGTTTTATGCGTGAGCACGGCATTGAAACTTTTTTCAGCACACTCGAACAGCACCGTGCACAGGTATCATCGATCTACGGGGCCCTGTTTCATACGAAGGATGACAGCCTTCAACAACAAGCATCGCCTGAAATACTCTATTTGCTCGACACCAAGGCAGATGCAGACTTGGTTAAAGACATGCTTGCCGAGCGTCGTCTTGAAGATGTTGATCGGGCATATGAAAACATTAACAACCTAAGAAATGGCCCCTCCCGCAACACCACCGAGCGTAATCGTCGTATTCATGCTCAGATTGCCCCCGTTTTCCTAGCAGCACTGTTAGATTCACCGGATCCCGATATGGCACTGGGACATGCCGAGTCATTTCTGGGAGGCATCGCAACACGAAGTGCCTGTTACGCTCTCTTGGCAGAAAACCGTGAAACCATCAAGGCTCTCGCCACACTGTTTGGTACTTCAGCGTTCCTGTCAAAAATTCTCATCAGCCACCCGGAGCTTCTAGAGTCAATGGTTTCTCGCTCCAACTCTGCGGGGGTTAAGCCGCTCGAAGCAATGCAAGATGACCTTTCAGTCCTGCTTGCCCAGTCGGATTATTTTGAAGATCACCTAGATATTCTACGCCGGTACCGGAACGAGGAATTCCTGAGGATTGGAATTAATGATATTCATAGCACCCTGGGGCAGGGCGCAGCGGCGATACAGCTCACGGCGCTGGCTGAGGCCTGCCTGGATGCAGCCTATAGATTGGCCACCCAAGATCTTGAGCGCTTCGGCAGCCCGACCTACGCCGATGAGCATGGGGATAAACTCGCTAGCCTTGC
>JBLIZM010000073.1:0-10610 GCA_048859855.1 Trichlorobacter sp. | reverse complement strand
CAGGCGATTCCCATAGCACGTATCTGCTCTTCGATAAATGGATCAAGCTCTTCAATGATATAGAGACGATCAACCGATGCAGCAAATTCACGTATCAAGGCTTCTGGAAGTGGCCATACCATCCCAAGCTTGAGGATACTGACCTCAGGGAGCGCCTCACGCACATACTGGTAGGTAACACCGGCACAAATAACACCAACAGCAGTCGAACGCTTTTCAATACGATTCACCGGAGCCGTAGAACCATACGCTGCCAAGTCAAGGGTCCGTTGCTCAACTAGGGGATGGCGAACCCGGGCATTGCCGGGCAGCATAACGAGTTTAGGCGCATCCTTGACCAGGTTCGGGCTGGCAAGACCGGTTACCGGCTCTCCAAGGGTAACCGCAGATTTTCCGTGGGAGATTCTCGTGCAGCTGCGCAGAATTACCGGTGTATCAAACTGCTCTGACAATTCAAAGGCCAGCTTAGTGAACTCCTTACACTCGTGGGAGTCAGCAGGCTCAAGTACCGGAATTTTAGCAAACTTACCGTAGTTACGACTATCCTGCTCGTTTTGAGACGAATGCATCTCAGGGTCGTCGGCGGCAACCAGCACCAGCCCACCTCGTACTCCGGTGTAGGAAACAGTAAAGAGTGGATCAGCGGCAACATTGACGCCGACATGCTTCATACAGGCAAGTGCGCGGGCTCCACCAAAAGAGGCACCGATTGCAACTTCAAGGGCGACCTTTTCATTGGGCGCCCATGAAGCATTAATTGAAGAATACGTAATGACGTTTTCAAGGATTTCCGTGGAAGGAGTACCCGGATAAGCACTGGCGACAAGACAGCCAGCCTCAAAGGCTCCACGGGCGATAGCTTCGTTACCTGACAGGATTTCTTTCATAACAGATGACGTCTCTTTTCAGATAGGGGTAATCATTCGGCAAAAGTTGTTATTTATACACATAAAACAAGACAATTGTCAACAAACCATCAGCAGCCTAGACACCGTAAAATCGAGTCTGTTTGTGAATATAAAAGTGTTACGAAGGATGAAACATACAGGAGAAGATACAGGAACGAAACTATGTTCAGGAAGGTGTGACCACAAGCCCCTCTAACAAACCGAAATCACTGACGACAAGGGAGTCATATCCCAAGCGACGCATAACCGACTGGGTAATCAAGGAACCAGCAATAATTAAATCTTCACGACCTGGTTCAAGTCCAGGCACCTTGAGTCGCTCAGAACAGCTCATCGGCAACAACATAGCCAAGATTCGCTCAACCTCTTCACAGGAAAGAATATGATTGTTGACAAGACGATAGTCATACTCTGCCATTTGAAGAGAGATGGCAGCAAGCGTTGTGGCGGTACCTGCTGTGGCAACCAGAAGCGGTTTCGGCGATAGGCTGATTCCTGATTTATTCAAGGCAAGCAGCAAGCAATCGAGCTCACGCGCTATCTTATCGGTCATCGCCTCAGGCGTCACCTGTCCTTCGGTCAGGCGTACAACCCCAAGCGGCAAACTAATTACAAAGATAGGTACACCATCTATCGCCAAGGTAAACTCAGTACTCCCGCCGCCAACATCGAACATAAGAACTGCATGAGCTGGATGTGTTAAGCCATATAACACACCTGCAACTGTCAGAGTCCCTTCCATGTCACCCGATATAACCGACAGGCTAATTCCGGTTTCATCGTGTACTTGTCGGACAAAGGAGTTACCATTTGCTGCATCACGTACTGCACAGGTAGCAACCGCTCGAACTGTGTCTACTTGGTGAGCAGCTATCTGACGAGCAAACTGGTTCAAACAATCAAGCGTCCGCTGAATTGCATCAACCGACAGACCCGTATCACGAGAAAAACCACCGCCCAAACGGACGATGGTTCTCTCAAGATAGCGCTGCTCCATTGTCCCATCGAATGCCCGGTCTGCAATAAGCAAACGGGCTGTGTTCGTACCAAGATCAATAGCAGCAATACGTTGGGTCATAAGATCGATTACTGACCGTCGAGAATCCGCTCCTTAAGCTCTTTACCAACTTTAAAGAAAGGAAGCTTCTTAGGTTGGACTTCAATAGGCTCACCGGTTTTCGGATTACGGCCCGTATAAGAACCATATTCCTTGACAACGAAGCTTCCAAGGCCACGGATCTCAATACGGTCACCGGCAATCATCGCTTCACTCATGGAGTTGAAGATCATGTTAACGACTTCTTCCGCCCGCTTGTGAGAAATTTCACGTTGGATTGCAAAGGTCTCGATCAGTTCTGACTTGTTCATCGTGGTACTCCTTAAGTCGCTCATGCGACGTAGTAATTACTTAAGAACTGCTGCCATAGGATAGAACAGCTATGGTTTCAACATGTGCTGTCTGCGGAAACATATCAATCGGCTGAACAGTGTCAATCCGGTACTGTCCATCACCGGCGAGAACCGCAAGATCCCGCGCCAACGTTGCTGGATCACATGAAACATACACAATCCGTTTAACCGGATGCTTTTTAAGTTGCTGCATACAGGCGAAGGCACCAGCACGAGGAGGATCCAACACCAAACAGTCAACAGAATTGAGCGGTAGCGGAGTGCTGCTTTCAGGAGCAAACAAATCACAACACGCGAAGGAGCTATTATGTATATGATTTCTGGCAGCATTGTCAACTGCTGATGCAACAGAATCTTCACTCCCCTCAAAACCGATCAGCGTAGCAGCATGCTTCGCAAGTGCTAAGGTCAGGTTTCCATTTCCACAGAACAGGTCTAAAATTCGTTGATTAGGAAAGGGACCACAGTATTCTTGAACCAAGGAAACCAACGTATTGTTTTGTTCACGATTTACCTGGGAAAATGAACCTATCCGGTACCGCAATACGAGCGGCTCCCGATTAGGGAGTAGGATTGTATAACTGATTTGTGTTTCCCCGAACAGGTGAATCAGCTTCTTTTTTGAGCCGTGTTGTAGAAATAGACCAGCAAGCGGTAAAGATGTACGTGCCGCAATTAATGCCTCTGATAGTGGGCGAATATCAGGAACGTTGGTCTGTAAAACCGCAACGACTCCTTCCATGCCGTGCTCCAAGTTCACCTGTTGAAAACTGTTTTTTTCGGGCCTGTCCTTTAAAACGGCCAAGAGCTGCAGCATGGCATGGTTTATTTCAGAAGTTACCACAGGACAGCCATCAGGAACCGAAATGACATGGTGTGACCCACGGCGGTGAAAACCACTAATGAGCCCCGAAGGGGAAAGGTACAACTTAAACTGTGCACGAGCACGATAGCCATAGTGCTGTGGTGATGGGCAGGTATCAGAAACTTCAGGGCAGTTATCTTTCCCAAGCTGCCGCATCAAACTTCCTAAGACCAGTGATTGTTTGGCCTTAAGCTGGGCTGGATACGTTAAGTGCTGCCAGTCGCAGCCGCCACACTTGCCAAAAACCGGGCACCGTGGTGTTGTACGGTCGTCAGAAGGAGTCATTACCGCTTCAAGCGCGCATTCATTATAGGAACGATGTGAACGTACTACCGACGCATGAATTTGATCACCAGGTGCTGTAAACGGAATAAAACAAACCTTCCCTTGATAGCGCGTGACGCCCGCACCACCAACAGCGAGATGATCGACAGTGAGTGTTTCAGGAATTAGCGATGACACGCAAATCCCCGCGGCATACGCTTACTGGCTTGATTGAGCTCTGCCTTGAAGAAAGCCACCGGAAATCGATCTGAATGAACCAAGGGTAGCACTGAGCTGTTTAAACGTTCGAAAAGCCGTTGCCTAACCTGAGCTCTTTCTAACTCAGGCACAGCCATCTGTTCGATTGTACGTTCAAAACAGGGATCATCTCCAAAGCGTTGTTCAAGAATGCGCCGATCAGACTCACTTAGACATGCTGTCAAAGCCAAGGGAATATGACACGTCAGTGTAAGTTGAACACGCCAGTATCCGCCAAAATAATGTCGTGAACTATCCTCAATGGTAACCAGTCCACCATACTGGGTCGCTTCAGACAATAATGGTTCCTCATTCATAGGCTGGGCCATTCAAAAAATTCACAAGGTCTACAACCTTGGCAACTACCAATTCCTCTATTGCCTGACCTTTTTGAGCAGAGGCTTTCGAGGGATCGCCCCAGACACCACCAGGCCAATAGCGTCGCTTATCACGAACCAGAACACCAACGGGAAATGTTGGGTATTCTTCTGGGGATGTTCCGCAGACAAGTTCTGGGTGACGATACATAATCCGAGAGGTTTCAATCTCACCGGCATGGGCATCACGAGGGGTCTCAATGATGGTTCGCCCCTCCTCTTTAGCCAGCATGTATTCCGTTACCACCGCTATACGTAACAATGAAAGTTCCCGCAGTAATTCCTCGCCTGCATCCTGAAGCGCGTACACATGGGCAGCACCAGCGTGTCCCGTTACAATAATACAACGGGTGAGCCCCTGCCGGTAAAATTCACGAACAAGGTCCTTAACCAACCCTTTTAATGTAGTGGTGGAAATAGAGATCGTCCCTGGATGCTCAATAGTTGAGCGACAGTTACCATAGGGAATTGCTGGGGCAACGAATAAGGGGACCTGACGCGCTGCAGCAAGACCGACATCATAAGCTTGCATCGTATCCGTTCCCAACGGGAGATGAGAACCATGCTCCTCAAGGGCGCCGACAGGCAGATATACCGTTGAACAGCCAGCTTCCCGGGCGTCAATAAATGCCTGCATAGTCATCTCGGCAAGAATCATAATACTCCCATAAAGCGATGAAACTGGGGGATGATACGAATATCATCAAGCTGTCGTGCAAGTAATGCCTGCTGGCGAAACAGAGTTGCAGCACTCACCGCTACTGTACCATCAGATGCCGTGACCGGCTGCAAAAAACAAGGGATTTCAGGATCACATTCAGCAACCAACTGAGCTGCTCTCTTTAAATCCGAATCGCTTGTTGTCTCACTGGTCACAAGCTTCACTGACAAATCCCGCTCAACGGCAACAGATAAAAAAGCCTGGTGAAGATCCCACTGGGGCGAAGAAGCAGTCACACTTGGCAGCTTGATATCCATACTGATGTAATCAATATGCTGTATCAGTCGACCAAGCGCATCGGGGCAGGTCCCATTTGTTTCAAGATGAATTGGCAGTAGAATATTGAACTCTGGAAGCCAATCTGCCAGAATTTCATCATGCAAAAGAGGTTCACCACCAGTAATACTAATTGAATGATGCAGTCCCGGAAACCGACGACACTGCTCATGGATATAATCAAGAACCTGCGTCCCCGTTATTGGTTGCGCAATCTCTTTCATAGGATCATTCGGGTCCGCACCATGAACCATACAATGATCACCGGCGATTAAAATGGTATCACAGTATTGACAACTCAGATTGCAGACAGGAAATCGTATGAAAATCTGCCGATATCCCGCCAACATCCCCTCCCCCTGTATGGAAGAAAAGATCTCTGTGAGTGGTGTGGAACTTTTAGACATAATACTCTGCACATGCATTATCTGATTCCCAAACGGCTATCCGCTGAACTGTAACTCCATTCTTATTCAAACGAGCAGAAAGCTCTTCAAATAAAAAACGAGCCATATTTTCAGACGAAGGAGAAATATTCAGAAAGAATGGATGTTCATTCACATATTTGTGGTCTAGTTGTTCAAGAACAGCTTTCGATTCTTTTTTAAGAATTTTGAAGTCAATAGCAAGCCCAGCTTCATCGAGCTCTTCTGCAACAATGGTAACTTCAACCTTCCAGTTATGACCATGAAGATTTTCACAATCCCCTTGATAGTTTATTAAATTATGCGCGGCCGCGAAGCCAGTCAGTATGGTTAGTCGATACATACTACACAATCTCCATTTTCTTCCTGTAACTCAGGATTCAGTAAGTCATACTATCCACGACACGTCACCCGCCCCTTCACGGATTACCATGACCGTATCATCAATCAGACTAATGACAGAACTCACATCAGTTGCCAACATCCCACCATCAACCACCATATCAAGCACTCTTCCAAACTGTTGATCGATGGTAAACGGATCTCCGACAGGATCCTCACCCGACACGTTTGCACTGGTAGTCACAAGTGGCGCTCCCAATGATTTAACAATCGCCTGACAGATCTGATTACGGGTTATCCGTATCCCTACCGTTTTCTGCTTGGTCGTCAGCAAATCTGGAACTTCCCGAGCTGCCGGGAGGACAAAAGTATACTGACCCGGAAGATAGCGCTTGAGAATTTTAAATCCCAGATTCGATAGTTTGGTATAGGTAGAAACCTCTGAGATATCACTACAAATAAAAGAAAACGGCTTGCGCTTATCACGTTGCTTAATTTGATAAATCCGCTCAAGCCCCTTTTTATTAAAGATCGAACAGCCGATACCATAGGTCGTATCAGTAGGATATGCAATAACCCCACCCTGCTTCAGACAGTCAACGACTTGATCAATTAAACGCTGCTGCGGGTGCTCAGGATGAATACGCAGAATCATAACACACCTATGGATTAAGATCTGTAAGCGCTGAATGAGTAAAACGCCCGGCTTTTTGAATCAGCGTATTATCAAACCAGATTTCACCATCGTGCATCAAGCGCACCATGTCCCAGTGTACAGCAGAACGGTTGCCATTATCAGCCTCATCATATGCCTGACCAGGCGTAAAATGAATTGAGCCGAAGATTTTCTCATCAAACAAGATATTACGCATCGGTGTTGTGATATTAGGATTGACCCCAACAGCAAATTCACCAATATAGCGGGCACCCGGATCTGTATTTAAAATATTATTAAGAACACCTGTCATCCCACCAGCATCTGCGGCTATAATTTTACCTTCCTTGAAGGATAGGCGGATCCCGTTGAACTCTTTCCCCTGATAGACCGTTGGGCAGTTATAAGTAATATGACCTTCCACAGAGTCGCGAACCGGTGCCGTGAAAACCTCACCGTCGGGCATGTTATAACGCCCGTCACACTTAATCCCTTTGAGCCCCTTAATACTAAAACGCAAGTCCGTATCCGGTCCCACCAGACGCACACGATCGGTCTTATCCATTAGTCGCTTTAGTTTTTCCATTTTCTTTGACTCAGCAGCCCAGTCAATATTGCATGCCCCAAACAGATACGACTCATATTCATCCAACGACATTCGTGCTTCTTGAGCAGCTCCATGGGTCGGATACCGGGTAACTACCCACTTAGTATGCTTAACCCGTTGGTCGACTAATGGACGGGTCAGTTTCTGGTATTCCACCATCGACCTCATATTGCTAGTGGCGTTAACCATTGAGTTCTGTCCCGCAGAAATACCAATATAGGCGGTCAGGGTTTTATAGAAATCAAGCTTATGCTGGGGAAAACACGCTAACTGCTTCTTGTTTGCATGTTGAAAAAATTGACGATCAATCTCCTGATCTTGAAAACTATATTCTACGTAATCCGCTCCACGCTTAAGGCACAGGGCATACAGCTCTTTAACCAATGGGGCGGCTTCAAAGCCTGCAGCAGAGATCAAAACGCGATCTCCCTTCTTAATACGTGTTGAATAATCAACCAACACTTTTGCCATATCAGATACCCGACTGTCCCGCATCGGCATGCTCTCCTTTTCATTCACTACCAGAGTGTGCTAGTAATAGCGGCAATCCTAATGAGAGGTTATGTACCATGACTGTCAAACATATTGAAACCAAAATCATAAACCCACTAGTCGGGGTAACGATACCCCTTCCAAGCTATGCTACTGATGGTTCAGCAGCATTGGACTTACGAGCCTGTATTGAACACCCTCGCACCATTCACCCGGGTGAAACGGTCACCATCCCAAGCGGTATTGCAATCAACATCAAAGATCCTTCTCTGGTAGCTTTATTAGCCCCCCGTTCTGGGCTTGGAATTAAACATGGGATCATTTTAGCGAATACCATTGGGATCATCGACAGCGACTATCAAGGAGAGATCCTTATTGGACTATTTAATCGTGGGGAACATCCCTATGAAATACAGCCAGGCGAACGAATCTGCCAGATGCTGTTTATGCCGGTTTGTCAGGCGACACTCCAATTGGTTGAGTCTTTCTCAAGTATAACAATGCGTGGTGATGGAGGTTTTGGCCATACTGGCCGTAGCTAGAGCCCGTAGTCTGCTTCAATAACCCGTCGAGTCTCAGCATCAACTGGCCCCATTGTCATAATCGTGTAGCCATGAGGGTTAAAACATAACTGAGCCAAACGCTGTAGTGAATCAGGCGTCACCTGATCTATGCCATCAAGCACTTGCGCAAGCGGCATTGCTTTATCAAAATAACGATAACTTCTCGCCAGGCGGGTCATATAGCTATCGCTCGACTCCAGTGACATTAGAATTCTTCCTTTAACCTGTTCCTTGGTACTATGCAGTTCATCGAGTGGGACCGCATCGATTGTAATCCGTTTCATCTCATCACGCATAATCGCAACCGTTTTGCCAAGGGTATCAGGTGCTGTACCTGCATACACACCAAACATGCCGGCATCAGCAAACGATGAGGCATAGGAATATACTGAATACGCAAGTCCACGCTTCTCGCGGATTTCCTCAAACAGGCGTGAGCTCATTCCGCCACCAAGCAGAGCATTCAGAACCAGCATATCAAACCGTTCAGCAGCAGATGCAGGACAGCCTTTCGTCGCAATACCCACCAACGTCTGGCCGATATCACGCCCATGGTGAATAATCATGGGGGATGCAGGTAACGTCCAGTCATGCATTTCCGAACGGCTACGAACACATTCAAAGTTTCCCTGCGAAAAAGCCTGATCCACGATTGTTGTCAATGTCTGATGATCAACCGCCCCGGCTGCAACCACCATGATATCCTCTGGCTGGTATAACCTCGACCGATACGCGAGAATAGCCTCACGATCAAGAGTACGAATATTTTGCTCTGGACCAAGAATGTGGTGACCAAGCTGATGTTCTTCTCCCCAGAACGCTACATGTAACTGATCATGTAATGCCTCCTCAGGACTGTCATCTCGCATATGTATTTCCTGAAGGACAACTCCCCGCTCTCGTTCAATTTCATCAAGAGGAAACGTTGAGTGCAAAAACAGGTCACATAAGACATCCATCACCGGATGCAGAGCGTGCTGAAGGCACTTCGCGTAGTAGCAAACATATTCATAGCTGGTAAATGCATTAATAACTGCACCCAACGAGTCAATTTCACGGGTTATCGTTCGAGCGGTTCTCCTCGTTGTTCCTTTAAACAGCAAGTGTTCAATGAAGTGTGCAATACCATATTCATTCGGCGATTCTGATCGTGCTCCATTTTTAACCCAAATCCCTACCGTTACCGTATGCATCCCGGGAATGGTTTGTGAAATAACAGAAACGCCATTGGTAAGGATTGTGCGTTGTGTGTCGTATGATTGTATTCTGGTCTGATTCACGGTATATGTCCTATAACTTCCTGCATCCAAAGCAGGATATTGATTTATGCGAGGAGCTCTGCATGCACTGCACACCTACCCCCTTAGCCGGTCTGCTGGTCCTTGAACCAAAAGTTTTTCATGACGACCGGGGTTTTTTCTTCGAAAGCTTTAACCAACGGACTTTTGAGGCTGCAACCGGCATATCGAAACCATTCGTTCAGCATAACCACTCGCATTCGACGCACAACGTCGTCAGAGGGCTTCATTACCAGATTCAGCAGCCACAAGGCAAGCTTGTTCGTGTCTTGTCTGGCAGTATCCATGATGTGGCGGTCGATATTCGACGTTCCTCACCCACCTGTGGCCAATGGTTTGCTATTAACCTCAGTGCCGAAAACAAGCAGCAGCTGTGGATTCCAGAAGGATTTGCCCATGGATTTTCCGTCACTTCCGACTGTGCTGAAATCGCCTATCTAACAACTGACTATTGGGCTCCTCCCCATGAAAGAACCATCCGGTGGGATGACCCCCAACTCTCAATCAGATGGCCGCTCAGATCCGCTGATGCCATTATATCTCCAAAGGATGCCAACGGCATTTCCTTTGCGGAGGCAGAGCTGTTTGCATAGCCCTACCCGATCAGATACCATCTGGTTGGCTTCGTTGTGCCTTTGTCAGATTTTTATAATGCTTGTATTCATAAACTACTCCGCGATACTGCCGTTAGTCGCCGTTGAGTGGAAAATGTCTAACACGCAATCCGGTATGGTTTTTTCAGTATACCAGCTCGGCTATATCATATCCGGTGTCATTTTTAGCACCCTTTCAGACCGCATCAATATTAAATGGATATTCCTTGGAGCTGCAACCTGGTCTGGCGTTATGAATCTTATGTTTGCCACCCATGCAAGCGATTTCGCCAGTGCAATCATTTGGCGGGGACTCACAGGACTCGGCATGGGGGGGACATACATGCCTGGCCTTAAACTTGTTGCTGAACGGTTTGATGCCGCATGGCGCGGACGGGCTGTTGGCGTATATGTCGGTGCTCTTGTACTCGGCGCATCCCTCTCCCTACTGGTGACAGGCACTGTTGCGAGCTACGCAGGGTGGAGAGCCGCTATGATGGTCTGCTCAATCAGCGTCTTTATCGGCACAATCGGGTCCATTTGGGTATTTCGTGAC
>JBLIZM010000072.1:0-2087 GCA_048859855.1 Trichlorobacter sp. | reverse complement strand
CGCCGCCAAGCTGCAGGGTGTTGTTACGCGGGTTGAGATGTAAGACGACAGATCCATACTCAAGCACACCGGGCCGGCCGTGAATGCGACCGGCTCGGCGTGCTCGTATCGGGTAAGGAGTTGATACCATATGCAGCAACGGCACCGTGCGATAGCCCTTTTTTCTGGGGGGCTTGATTCCATATTGGCAGTTAAGGCGATCCAGGCCCAACATATTGATGTGCTGGCCGTTAACTTTACCTCGCCATTTTTTGGGTGTGCCCCCAATGAGGGCGGGGTATCTACGGCGGCCTTCTATGCTGAACGGTACGGTATTCCCTTTAGGCAGATTCCCCTCGGAATTGATTTTCTCGATATGATCCGTCATCCCCGCCATGGATACGGCAGCGCTATGAATCCCTGCATTGACTGCAAGACCTTTATGGTTCGCTGTGCAGCACAGGTGATGGAATCTGAGGGTGCGGATTGTCTGGTTACGGGTGAAGTGGTTGGCCAGCGACCGATGAGTCAGCGTCTTGATACCCTGCGGCTGATTGAAAAAGATAGTGGGCTTGGCGGCCTGCTGGTCAGGCCTCTTTCCGCTCGTTTTCTACCGGCGACAACGCCGGAGCGCGAGGGGTGGCTTGATCGGATGGCGTTACCGGCAATCCGTGGCCGTGGCCGTAAAGAACAGATTCGGTTAGCTGCTGAATGGGGTGTTGACCAGTATCCGGCCCCTGGTGGTGGCTGTCTGCTGACGGAGGAGAGTTTTATTCCGAAGGTGAAGGATCTGCTGGAACATCAACGGGTGCCGGTGGTCAGGGATTTCGACTTGCTGCGCGTTGGGCGCCACTTTCGGGTGAGTGACCAGTGTAAGGTAATCATCGGTAAGCACTTGGCCGATAATGAACAGCTTCTGGCAGCGGCAACCTCCGATGATATGACGATACGATGGCTTGGTGGAGCGAGTCCGATGGGGCTGGTGATTGGTGAGGCTGGTGAGGTAGAGCTCCATTTGGCTGCACGGTTGCTCATGCGCTACACCAAGGCGGAGCGTGGTCAATTAGCAACGCTTTCGGCCTATCGGGGAGGCGTGCGACACGAGTTGCAGGTCATGCATGATATTGATGAGCAAACACTCGAACAGCAGCGGGTTTAGTTATTACTCTGGATTATGCGGCTAAGCGCCGCGTCAATAGCCGTTACATCGACAATCGTATTATAACAGGGGCCGTGGGGACGTTCATTCAACACCCCAATAACCGGCAGTGGGTAGCAATCTTTTATCCCCGAAGTTAGGTCCCGCTCACAGGCAACGGCTAGAACGAGCTGCGGTCGCTTCTCAACAATGACTTTTCTAGCCAGTGTCCCCCCGGTTGCCACTGAGATGTCAATTCCGTAGCGTTGCCCCAATAGCACTAACTCCTTGATGTCGCAGCGTCCGCACAGCACGCATTTATCAATGGATCCGGTTACCTTGATTTCACAATCAGCCAGTTGAATACAGTGGGGGAGGAGAATCAGAATCCGATCCGGGGCGACATGGTAGCGTTGGGAGTAAACCAGCGAGTTGTTCATAGCGATAAAAGACTGTCTAATCCGGTCCTTGTCAACACCGAGCATCCGTCCGACGGTTTCAATCATCGGGAGGAGGAGCTTGATTACGGTCAGGCGCATGAAACGGCTGAAGAAAAAGTCTTTTCCCATGGCGGTGGTCAGGACTAACAGCCCGGTTCCCAGTATTGCAATTCCGGAGAGCACTAACACCACAAGACCTACGATGCGTGGGAGATCTGGGTGGATGTTTGCCAACCCTTTGCTCGGAATCCACCATGCCAGGAGGATGACTCCCACCAGTACGACACAGGTCAATCCCATTAGCGCGATAAATAGTCGTTTACGAGGGGTTCCCGCTTGTCGTGTCATGTCGGAGTGCCACCAAGGAGGGTATCGCATGCGATCGGATGCCCGGCAAGATATGCAGCTGCTGGTAGCCGTTTGCTGCCGGCAGCCTGAAGCTCGGTGATCAGGAGCGATCCGTCACCACAGGCGACTTCAAGCCCGTCTTTACCAGCAGCCAAAATGGCTCCCGGCTCTCCTTGTCCAGT
>JBLIZM010000071.1:0-14516 GCA_048859855.1 Trichlorobacter sp. | reverse complement strand
AACCGCACAGTCGGCAAATAACACAATACCATTTTCACCGAAGGTAGGATTTTTGGTGACCATGAAGAAGTAGGATGAAACCGTTTTGATTCCCGCGGCCGGTCCAACCGTCTGGAAGGCTGCTTTCAAAACATTACCGGTGGTTCCGGTGGCACCGGCAACTTCACCGCCAGCATCCCCGTTACGTACCATCATACCGGCATAGTACAGGTAATCGTCAGCGGTCAGAAGTTCACGAGCCTGATCAGCGGTCAGCCCCTTACTTTTACGTAACTCCACCAGGTCGGCAACGTACTGCTCGAGCTTTGGTGAGGTCGCAGGGTCGAGTAGGGTGACACCGGCAAGCGAAATCCCTTTTGCCTCGGCTGCAGCCGTAACCACGTCCGGCTTACCGAGGATGACCAGGTCAGCCAATCCTTGCGTCATGATTATTTCAGCAGCATACAGCATCCGCTCATCGTAGCTCTCAGGCAGGACGATGGTTTGACGGTTACGTTTCGCCTTCTCTTTAATCTGGTCGACAAGATGCATGAACCACCTCTTAATTATAAAAATAGAACAACATTTGGCTAGATACCGTAACCACTGGATCACGTCAACAAAAAAAGCCGCCTTGGGGGCGGCTTTTTCGTAATTTCAGAGAGATTGATTAGAACTGTACGCCAAGAAGCTCAGCGACCGTATGGATATCTTTGTCACCGCGGCCCGATAAGCAGACCACAATCGATTGATTGGCAGACATACTACCTGCCAGTTTCAGGGCATAGGCAATGGCATGGGAGGATTCAAGCGCCGGCATGATTCCTTCCTCGCGGGTGAGGACCTGGAATGCCTCGAGTGCCTCATCATCGGTTACCGCAACATACTCCGCGCGACCGGTATCCTTGAGCCAGGCATGTTCCGGTCCGACGCCGGGGTAATCGAGGCCGGCTGAGATTGAATGGGCATTTTGAATCTGTCCGTCCGGGGTTTGCAGCAGATAGGTGCGATTGCCGTGCAGAATACCGGGACGGCCGGCACACAGGGCCGCGGCATGGGCGCCACTGGCGATACCGTGTCCGGCAGCTTCAACACCGATCAGGCGGACATCCTGATGTGCAAGGAAGGGGTAGAAAAGCCCCATGGCATTACTGCCCCCCCCAACACAGGCAACCAGCGCATCCGGCATACCCTTCTGATATTTTTTGAATTGCTTCTTGGTTTCCGTGCCGATAATTGACTGGAAGTCCCTGACCATCATCGGATACGGGTGCGGACCGGCAACCGTGCCGATTACATAAAAGGTTGAGTCAATGTTGGTGACCCAATCCCTGAGCGCCTCGTTCATAGCATCTTTTAAGGTTGCGGTTCCAGCGGTGACAGAGGTGACCGAGGCGCCAAGCAGTTTCATCCTGAAGACATTCAGGGCCTGACGACGGATATCCTCTTCCCCCATGAACACATCACACTGCATGCCGAACAGGGCGGCAATGGTCGCCGTGGCTACCCCGTGCTGCCCAGCGCCGGTTTCGGCGATGACCCGCTTTTTCCCCATCCGCTTGGCAAGCAGCCCCTGGCCGATGGTGTTATTAATTTTATGGGCGCCGGTGTGGTTTAAATCCTCCCGCTTAAGATAGATACGGGCACCCCCCTGACGGGCGGTCAGTTTTTCCGCGAAATACAGTGGAGAGGGGCGGCCGACATACTCACGCAGATAGTAAGCGAACTCTTCTTTAAACTCGCGGTCATGGCGGTACTGGTGATAGGCCTGTTCCAGCTCAAGCAGCGCCGGCATCAGGGTCTCTGAAACGTAGCGGCCACCATGGATGCCGAAGTGTCCGTGACGATCAGGTTGTTTCATGGTCTGTATCCTTTACCGCGCGGAGAAAGGCGGTGATCAGTGTGTGGTCTTTACGGCCGGGGGCGGATTCAACACCGGAAGAAACGTCAACGGCGTATGGCTGAACAGCGGTAATCGCGTCGCTGACATTATTCGGATTCAGTCCACCGGCCAGCAGAATGGGTCTATTCAGAGCTACCGCCTGGCGAGCCAGATCCCAGTTGGCTTTTTGGCCGGTTCCCCCATAAGCGCCGGCAACACAGGCGTCAATCAAGAGGCCGGCAGCACGAGGAAAGTGACTGCAGTTAGCCAAGTCATCAGCTGTTTCCAAACGAAGCGCTTTAATATGGCGACAACGGACGCCGGCAGCAAAGTCCGGGTTCTCATCGCCATGCAACTGAACCAACGAGAAAGAACAGTCATCAGCAAGCCGGTTGATGGTCTGCAGCTCTTCGTTGACAAACAGTCCGACGGTCTCGATAAACGGCGGCAGCTGGGCGATAATATCCCGAGCGGCATCCGGCTCGATGAAACGGGGGGAGCGCCGATACAAGACAAATCCCAACGCATCGGCACCGGCGGCGACTGCCGCCAGCGCGTCATCAAGACGGGTGATGCCGCAAATCTTAACCCGGGTACGCACAGCTCCTCCTAGAGGGAGACCTTTGGCAGGTTCGCCAGGGAGGCTTCCACCATCTCGCGGGGATAGGCATAATCCTCAAGATTTCCCGCCAGATAGTTGTCATAGGCGGTCATGTCCATGTAGCCGTGTCCCGAGAGATTAAACAGGATGGTCCGCTCTTTTCCTTCTTCTTTTGCCAGCAGCGCCTCGTCAATCGCCGCCCGGACCGCGTGGGAGGATTCAGGAGCCGGAATAATTCCTTCATGCTTGGCAAAGGTGATCGCCCCTTCGAAACAGGCGGTCTGCATCATTGCCCGTGCCTCGATCAGGCCGGCGTTATAGAGCTGGGAAACCAACGGTGACTCACCATGGTAGCGCAGGCCGCCGGCATGGATCCCCGGTGGCATGAAGTCGTGTCCCAGCGTGTACATCTTGGCGATTGGCGCCATTTTGGCCGTGTCACCATAGTCGAAGGTGTAGACCCCTTGGGTTAAGGTCGGGCAGGAGGCCGGCTCAACCGCAACGCAGCGGACATCGCGTCCGGCAGCCTTGTCCGCCAGGAACGGGAAGGCAACGCCGGCGAAGTTGGAGCCGCCGCCGCAGCAGGCGATAACCACATCCGGATAGTCATTGATCATTTTGAACTGCTCAATCGCCTCCAGGCCGATGACGGTCTGGTGAAGACAGACGTGGTTCAAAACGCTACCAAGGGCATAGTTGGTGTCGGCGTGGGTCGCGGCATCTTCAACCGCTTCGGAGATCGCCAGGCCGAGGCTGCCGTTTGATTCAGGATCAGCCGCCAGTGCCGCGCGTCCGGCAGCAGTATGCTCAGATGGTGACGGATGGACGGTGGCGCCCCACAACTGCATCATGGACTTGCGGTATGGTTTTTGGAAGTAAGAGACCTTAACCATGTAGACGGTACACTCAAGCCCGAACATGCTGCAGGCTAAAGAGAGTGAGCTCCCCCATTGGCCGGCACCGGTTTCGGTTGCCAGGCGGCGGATGCCGTGCTGCTGATTATAGTAGGCCTGGGGGATAGCTGAGTTCGGCTTATGGGAACCGGCCGGGGATACCCCTTCGTACTTGTAATAGATTTTCGCCGGTGTACCGAGTGCCTGCTCCAGACGGTGGGCACGGAACAGCGGGGAGGGGCGCCACATGCTGTATATTTCGCGGACCTTGTCCGGAATCGTGATCCAGCGCTCCTGGGAGGCTTCCTGCTCAATCAGGGACGGCGGAAAGATAGCCATTAACTCATCCGGGGTGACCGGCTGGTTGGTACGGGGAGATATGACCGGCTCAAGTGGTCCTGGCAGGTCCGGGATGATGTTGTACCAGCGGGTCGGAATCTTGTCCTCAGGAAGTATGATCTTTGTCTGCATCAGTGTCTGCCTCCGTACGTAGTGTGCCGATGAATCCCCGTGCCGTTATTCGAGGGTATCCTCGATTCTGATCAGGCGGGTTTGCTCTTTGATGAATGCTAATTGATCGATTTCAGCCAATGCCGCCCGGATTGCTCCTTCACGGGCCTGATGGGTCATAATCACGATCGGAACCGCTTCGCCGCAGGTATGCTGTGATGTCTGAACCATGGACTGGATACTGATCCCATGGCTTCCCAGTGCTCCGGCGATGCCAGCCAGAACACCCGGCTCATCCAGGGCGGTGAAGCGCAGCATAAAGCTGGTTTCAATCGCCTCCATCGGCTTGAGCGGTACGCTGGTGATATGCTGGTCCAGGAAACCGAGTGGTGCTGCCCGGCGGCTGGTGACCCCGGCGGTAATACTGCGGGACAGGCCGATCAGATCACCGACGATTGCACTGGCTGTCGGGTTTTGACCCGCGCCGCGACCGTAGAACAGTACCGGTCCGACAAAGTCACCGGTCAGGTGGATAGCGTTAAAGACACCGTTAACATCGGCAAGGGGGTTGTGCAGGGGGATCATGGTCGGGTGGACCCGTAATTCCATCTGCCCGTCAATCAGCTTACCGATTGCCAGCAGCTTAATCCGGTAGCCGAACTCCTCGGCGTAGCGGATATCAACCTGGGTAATCCCGGTAATCCCTTCGGTGTGAATTGCATTGAAATCAACGGTGGTGCCAAAGCACAGTGATGCCAGAACCGCCAGTTTATGGGCGGTGTCGGTCCCCTCGATATCAAAGGTCGGATCCGGCTCGGCATATCCCAACTCCTTTGCCGCAGTCAGAACCGTTTCAAAATCAGCCCCTTCCTGGGTCATGCGGGTCAGGATATAATTGCAGGTGCCGTTCATGATGCCGAAGACCGAGGTGAAGTGGTTGGCTGCCAGGTTTCCCTTAATGGCGGTCAACACCGGGATTCCACCACCAACCGCAGCTTCAAACTGCACCTCAACACCGTTTTCAGCAGCAGTGCGGTAAATTTCCGCGCCATGCAGTGCCAAAAGCGCCTTGTTGGCGGTTACCACATGCTTGCCGGCTTTAAGTGCCCGCAGCACAAACTGCTTGGCCGGCTCATAGCCACCGATCAGCTCGATGATAATATGGATCTCGGGGTCGTGTAACAGGTCGTCGACCGATGTGGTCAGAACCCCGGGGGGAACGGTGACCCCACGGTCACTGGTGATATCGAGATCAGCAATGCGGGTCAAGCGAATCGGTTGACCGACTTTTTGAAGGATGGTTGCCGCATTCTCCTGCAGCAGGCGTACGACACCAGCTCCGATATTACCGAAGCCGATTAGTCCGACGTTGATCTGACTCATGGGTCTATCTACTCCTCGTCCTTGGGGGAGCCCGCAAGGTCGTCCAGAATACCGTTGACAAAGGCCGGTGACTCTTTGTCCCCGAACTTCTTGGCGATTTCGATTGCTTCGTTAATACTGACCTTCTTGGGGATGTCCGGTCTGAACAGCAGCTCATAGGCTGCGATCCTGAGGATATTCAGGTCAACCCGTGGCATCCGTGACAGCGCCCAGTTCCGTGAGCGGCTGATAATAGCCTCATCAATAGCCGTACGGTTGTCCGTAACCCCCCGCACGATGGTTTCCGCGAATTCACGGGTCTGCTCATCGGCAGCAACACCTTCACGGAATCCTCTGACCGCTTCCCGCACGTCCCCTTTCAGGGTGTCGACGGCATAGAGCATCTGGAGCGCAAGCTCGCGCCCTTCACGACGTTGTCCCATTATGCAAGCGCCTTGAGAACGTTGATGGTTTCAATAGCGGTCACGGCAGCTTCGAATCCCTTGTTTCCGGCTTTGGTGCCGGCACGCTCAACCGCCTGCTCGATCGTGTCGGTGGTCAGGACGCCGAAGGCGACCGGAACGCCGGTTGCCAGCGATACGGTGGCAATACCCTTGGACACTTCCGAGGATACATACTCGAAGTGGGGGGTTGAACCACGAATCACGGCGCCGAGGCAGATAACGGCATCATACTTTCTTGAAGCCGCCATGGCCTGAGCCGTCAGCGGGATTTCAAACGCTCCGGGAATACGAGCAACGGTGACATCTCCATCAGCAACACCGTGGCGTTTCAGGGCATCAACAGCCCCTTCCAGCAGCCGCTCGCTAATGAAGCTGTTGAACCGGCTTACGACGATACCGAAGCGTAATCCTTTGCCATCGAGGTTTCCTTCAACACAGTTAGGCATATCAATCTCCTTGACAGGAAGTGTGCGAACAAATCCGAGCTTATCTCTATAACACGAAAAGCCGCGCGGGGCTAGTATTTCTCGGCGATTCTGGCTAGATGAACAGTGAAAGGACCTGATTGGCCATCAGGCGACCCTGGTTGGTCAGCATCAGGCGCTCCCCGGTGTGGGTTAGCAGCCCCGCCTGCTGGCAGCGGGCAATCGCGTGATGGTGTTCCCGGGCAAAGTCCCCACCGAACTGATGGTCGAGGAGCGAGAGGTCAATTCCCGCCGCCAGGCGCAGTCCTAAAAAGACCGTTTCACTGCGGGCCTGCTGCGCGGTCAGCCGCTGGTGTTCCTCCTGTACCAGGCAACCGGCTTCAATACCGGAGCGCCAACGATCAAACGAGGCGGGATTGGCAAAGCGCACCCCCGCTCCCTGCTTCAGGAAGGAATGGGCTGCCGGTCCAAGCCCAAGATAGCCATCCCGCAGCCAGTAGCCGCTGTTATGACGGGACTGGTGTCCGTCCCGGGCAAAATTGGCGATTTCGTACCACTGAAATCCGGCTGTTGTAAACTGCCGGGCAGCGGTTTCTAGCTGATCAGCCACCTGATCGTCATCCGGTAGTGTCAGCAGTCCCTGGCCAACCTGCCGGGCCAGGAGGGTCGCCGGATCAAGGCTCAGCCCGTACAGGGAAATATGATCAGGGGCCAGCGCCAGTGCCTGCTGCAGGGTCCCCTGCCAGAGGGGCAGGCTGCCGGGAAGCCCGGCCATTAGGTCAATGCTGACCGAAGGAAAACCGGCGCTGCGGGCATGGGCGTAGGCCCGGTGTCCTTCGCTGCTGGTGTGGCAGCGTCCGAGCATCTGCAGGGTCTGATCGTCAAAAGATTGGATACCGAGGGAAATCCGGGTTACTCCGAGCTGCCGGTAATCAGAGAGGGTTTCACGGCTAACGGTTCCGGGGTTGGCCTCAAGGGTAATCTCGCAGCCCTGGGCAAGCCCAAAGCGGTTCTGTGCGGCATGGAGCAGCTGTTCGAGCTGCTTCGGGGATAGCAGCGACGGGGTGCCGCCTCCGAAGTATATCGATTCCAGGGGGGCGTTGAGCTGCAGCGCCTCGGCCTGTAACGTTAATTCGCGGCAGAGCAGCTGAACGGTCAGATCCAGCTGTTCTACGCTGCTTGCCGGTTCAGAGTAAAAGGAACAGTAGCTGCACAGTGAGCGGCACCAGGGGATATGGATATACAGGCGGGTCACCACCGGCTGGGAGGTCATGGCATTACCCGTTGATCGGCCATCCGGTACGGTATCCCTCGGGGAAGAACCGTTCTTTCGGGCGATTGTAGTAGCCGTACTGCAGTTCAGGAAACTCCTGTTTCAACAGCGTCAGCATCCGATGGATACCGATTCCGGCTGAACTGACCTGCATCGCCTGGTTATAGAGGTCGGGATCGATCGAGAGGTTTCGTAGCTGACTCATATCGAGACCGGTCTCGCTGATGAAGCGGCGCAGCGCTTCGTACTCTTCCGGTGCATCGGTTACACCCGGGGAAATCAGGTAGTTGATCATGGTAAAGCGGCCGGCCTTTTTGGTGCGGATGACCGATTCCCGAACATCCTCAAAGCGATATCCCCGGGGATTGTAATAGGCGCAATAGCGCTCGGGCAGTACCGAGTTCAGGGAAAAACGAAAGGAGTCCATGCCGGCATCAATCAGGAGTGAAACCCGATCGGGGATCGACCCGTTCGAGTTAAAGTGAATGGTTCCGCGGGAGGTCAGGCTACGGAGTCGACGGGTTGCTGCGGCAACCGTGTCAGCCTGCATAATCGGATCCCCCTCGCATCCCTGTCCGTAGGAGACAATGGCTCCATCAGCCTGTTCAAGGTGGGGCAGTGCCAACGCAACGATCTCATCGACTGTCGGGACGAAGCTGATCCGGTCATGATTGGAGGGGCAGCCTTCAGCCGGTTGCTGGGAGATACAGCCAAGGCAGCCGGAGTTACAGACCGGAGATGTCGGCAATGGTGCTTCCCAACGGCCGAAGAAGAGGTTTTTCGCGGCAAAGCAGTGATAGTCGATGGCGCAGCGCGAGAGCTGCTCCAGCAGCCGGTTATCCGGCTGACGAGCCAGCCGTTCCCGTACCAGTGGATCAAGCAGGCGATCATCAAACTGCTCCGGATTCCAGTTCTCATTCTGGTCGACCTTGGTGGCTGCCACAACGAAGCATTCCCGTTCATCATCCCAGCCTACCGCGGTATAGGACCAGAGCGGCAAAGGGGTTGTACGGGTAATCGACTCAGCAGCCGGCAGCAGGGTACGGGCATACCCCGGCGCCATAAAGGCCGCAACCGCCTGCACCCGCCCACGACATCCCGGTACCGATGCAACTGTTGTAAACCGTCCGGTTGAAGGGTCAATCGCGATCGGTGGGGTGGATGGCATGGTGAAAAGTCGGCTGTCAGGGGGGAGCGGTATCAGTTCAACCTGCTCCGGCCGGACCGGAACCGGTCCACTCATGCCGGCCATTTCCAGGGTCGGGTGGTCAAAAATCTGTCCCTGCTGGGTAGCAAAAACAAGGCGTGGCGCTGAAGATTTCATGGTCATTACCTGAAGGCGGTCGGTACCGGGAGAGAGAACAACCCGCCGAGGTTAATCATAACCGTAAAGGTGTGTTCGTTCGGACGCTTGGTGTAGCCGGCGATCAGACTCCAACACTGGTGACGGTACTCTGCGGAGTAGGTTGACTCCAGTTCGGTGCCACCATCCACGCTGCGGCGGGTGGCGTATCCCAAAAAGAACGGTTTGGTCAGGGAGGTGGTCATGCCGGCCTCCAGATAATCAACCCGGTCGGTGACATTGCGATAACTCAGTCTGGCGGTGGTTCCCTGCTTATCATTGTATTCAAGACCGGTTGATGAGCTGCTGATGGTGGCGGTGCTGTGGTCATACCGGGCATCCAGCAACAGCCGTAGGTCCCGGGTCAAATAGCTGGAGGTCTCCAGAATCAGCTCACCAAGATGACCGGTCTGTGTGGTGGTATCCGTATCGGTCAGGGTCAGCAGCGAGGATGGAGCGCCGCTGAAGAGGTAGCTCTGAATCAGGCGCACATACAGCAGGTCGAAGTACTCGCTCTTGCCATCCTGAACAACCTTGCCATCCAGGGCGCTGTCTAGCGAAGCGGTTAGGGTTTTGTGTCCCTGATAGCGGTCAGTCTGGTCAAACAGCGGGTAGTCGGCCTGATTACGGGTTGCAACCATGTCATACCGCAGGCGCGGCACCACTTCATTACGGAAACGGTCAAATCCCAGTAGCGGAGTGTCGTAGACTTTCGAGAGGGAGGTTACGACCTGGATACCCCCTTCCGGAATAATAATGGCGGCGTTTTCCTTGGTGGAAGGGTCGGTTGCGCCACTGACTCGATATCCGTGCATCTGTGCACCGACATAGCCGCTTGCAACCAGCCGCCCGCCAAAGAAACTTTCACGGGTTTTCACGATCGGTTCAGCCAAAAGCCGCTGACCGTCCATCCCCTTGGTTCGATAGTAGCTGGTTAGGAGCAGGTCGACATCCCCGAACAGGTTCTGTTTCGGGGCAAGGGGAGTGTTGACCCCATAGAGCGCTACTTCCGGCAGACGCTGCAGGGTGGTGTCGTTGGTGCCGGTCGAGAAGTCCTGGGTGTAGATAGTCTGTGCCGTGGCCAGCCAGTTATCCCATGACTTGGTAAGTACGATTCGCGAATCATTGTACTGACGGTTATAGGTGCCGTTGGTCTCACCATAATCAGCCAGGAACGTCTGGTCACTGACCAGGTTCATGCTGGCGATGAAAGTAAGATTGTCCGGTAGTTGCTCGCGGTGGAACTGCACCAGTTCCCCCCGTGCCTTTCCTTCAATCCGGTCGTTGATGGCGTAGGCAGCCAATGACCCCTCGCTGTTCCTGCTCAGGCGATACTGGTAGTTTACACCGAGACCGGTACCACGCCGTGACTGAAAGTCCAGGTTGAATGTCGCTTCCTGGGAAGGGGAAATCGCCCAGTAATACGGCTGGTTCAGGAAAAATCCCTTTTTACCCGAACTACCGAACTTCGGGAAGAGCAAGCCGCTTTGGCGTTCGCGCTTGGCCGGGAAAATAAGGTACGGGAAATAAAAGACCGGAATATCCTTGACGTAAAACAGGACATGGCGCCCGGTGCCGTATTCCTCAACGGTTACGTCAAAACGGGGTGCCGAGAAATGCCAGGCCGGATCATCGGCATCGCAGGTGGTGAAACTGCCATCTTTCAGGGTGTAGCTGTCATCGTCTTGCTTGATAACCGGATTGCCGTCCGCCCGGAAGTTTCCCTTGGTCATGAAGACCCGGCCGTTTTCCATTTCGGACCGGCCACTATCGGTATCCATCACCAGACGATCCCCCCACATCGCATCGGGGCCCTTGACCAGAAAGACGTTGCCGGTGGCGGTCATAATCTTGGTCTCCGGGTTGTAGACCGCCCGCTCGGCGTTCATGGTCATATCCTGCCAGGTCATAATGACCCGGCCGATGGCGGTAATCTGCTTGGTGGTGTTGTCATGCTCCATGCTGTCGGCGGTAATCATCATACCGGGTGCAGCCCCAGGGGTTGCGGCAGTGACAAGCGGTGCCGGTTCAGTAGTGGGGGGGAGTGCCGGCTTGGACATCATCGCTGCCGGTGTTGGCGCAAGGGTAGGGGGTGTCGACACCGGGGTGTCGGCTGCGTAGAGTGTACCGGCCAGACCGGCAGACAGCGGGAATGACAGTATCAGATAACGTAGCAGGGTACGCAACATAACTCCTCGTAACTCAATCAGCCACGCACGGCGTGACTGGTGGTTCCCTCGACCAGGGCCAGTGCTTCACCGACCAGATAGAGTGAACCGGTAATCAGTATGGTGCGGTCAGCGGCCGGTTCATCCGCTAGACGGTCTAAGGCTGTTGAGATGGTTTCCTGAACATGCACCGCACACCCCCGTGTGCGAAACGGTTCGGCCAATGCTTCAGCACTACAGCTGCGATCCATGCCGATGGAGACGGTACTCACCTGTTCAACCAGCGGAGCAAGTTCTTCAGCCAGGAGCGTGGTATCCTTGTCTTCCATCGCGCCGCAGATCAGAACCAGCCGGCGGGGGGCTTCGTCCGTGCGCAGCCAGGCGGCCAGCGCCCTGATTCCGGCCGGGTTATGGGCACCATCGAGCAACAGGGAAAGGCCACGGTAGTGGGCCGGTTGCAGTCTGCCAGGCCAACGGGTGGATGCCAGTCCGTCGCAGATGGCGCTGTCATTAATCGGCAGTCCACAGGAACCAAGCATCTGGGCGCCTGCTACCGCCAGGGAAGCATTAATCCGTTGGTGATTGCCGGAAAGGGGAACGGTGAGTGCAAACTGATCTCCCTCACTGCCGTCAAAAACCAGCAGGCCGTCGACCAGTTTCGGTTCAATCCGGCGATGCCTGATTCTGTTTTTACGGCAGACCTGTGTAATGACTGCCTCAACGTCGGGCTCCTGAGGGGCGCTTAAGACGATGCTTCCCCGCCGGGCGATACTGATTTTGTTTGCCGCGATATCGGCACGGTCGGAGCCGAGCCACTGGCAATGATCAAGTGAAATCGGTGTGACCAGGGTTAAGGGCCCTTCTGCCGCAGCGGTGGCATCATCGGCGCCACCCATGCCGGCTTCCATGACCACCAGGTCAACCGCTTCATCGGCAAAATAACGGCAGGCCAGAGCGGTGGTCACCTCAAAAAATGTGGTTTCCTCGCTGGCCAGTGACAACACGTGACGGGTCAGCTGTTCAAGCCGTTCCTGTTCGATCTCGACGCCGTTGATACGGAAACGCTCACGGTAGGTGACCAGATGCGGGGAGGTGAACAGTCCGGTCCGGTAGCCGGCCCGACTGGCAATCGAGGCGAGCATGGCTGCCGTTGACCCCTTGCCATTGGTACCGACCAGATGCACGGTGGTGAACTGGCGTTCCGGTGACCCAAGCCGCTCGAGGAGTGCCCGTACCCGATCAAGCCCGGGCTTGATCGAAAAACGGCGTCGCTCGAAAACCGCACTCAGGTCACGTGACATGCCGGCTTAGCGTCCCATCAGCATCGCCAGGATCTGGGCCAGGCGATCACGCATCTCCAAACGAGAGATAATCATGTCGACCATCCCATGCTCCAGGAGATATTCGGAGCGTTGGAACCCGGCAGGAAGTTTCTGGCGGATGGTCTGCTCAATAACTCGTGGACCGGCAAAGCCGATCAGCGCTTTTGGCTCAGCAATGTTCAGGTCGCCGAGCATCGCGAAGCTGGCGGTAACGCCACCCGTGGTCGGGTCGGTGAGAATCGAGATAAACGGCAGCCCGGCAGCCCGTAATTTTGCGAGTGCTGCGGAGGTTTTGGCCATCTGCATCAGGGAGAGAATCGATTCCTGCATCCGGGCACCACCTGAGGCGGAGATAATAATGACCCCCTGGCGTTTTTCCAGTGCCCGCTCGATTGAACGGGTAATCTTCTCGCCAACAACACTACCCATGCTGCCGCCCATGAAGCTGAAGTCAAAGATGGCGACCTGTACCGGGGAACCGCCGATCGCCCCTTCAACACAAATGATGGCGTCCCGTGAACCACCCTTGGCAACGGCCGCGTCGATCCGGTCCTGATAGCTTTTGGTGTCTTTAAACGCCAGAAAATCGACCGAGGTGATATCGGCATCGAACTCCTGCCAGGTGCCGCCATCAAGCAGCGCCGTTAGGCGGGTACGGGGTGCGATCCGGAAGTGGTGGCCGCACTTGGTGCAGACCTGCAGGTTCTGGGCGATATCCTCGGAGAGGATCGTTTCGCTACAGGACGGACATTTGGTCCAGAGCCCCTCAGGGACCTTGACGTGATTCTGGGTGGTCTTTTTTTCGATACCGGCTTTGTCTCGGGTGAACCAGCTCATAGGAGTCTCCTCGTCCGTCTTAATCGACCAGCGCGTTTTTAAGGGAATGGACCAGTTTCGTGACCGCAGGGATAATCGTGTCACGCTGGTCGGTTTCAAAAAGTTTAACTAAGGCACTGCCCACGACCACACCATCGGCATCGTTGCCGACTGCTTTGGCCTGTTCGGGAGTGGTGATGCCGAATCCTGCCACGACCGGAATCGAAACAGTCTGCTTGATTCTGGCCAGGGAGGCACTAACGCTCTTGGCTTCGGCAGACCGCACACCGGTTACGCCGGTTACGGTTACGTAGTAGAGGAAGCCACCGGCATGGCGGGTGATGGTTTTCAGCCGTTCTGGCGTCGTGGTGGGGGTTGCCAGGAAGATCAGTTCCAGTTTGTACTTGGCAAGGGCCGGCAGGAGCTCTCCCGCTTCTTCAGGGGGAAGGTCCACCAGCAGGAGGGCATCAACCCCGGCCTGGGCTGCGTCACGGGCAAAGGCTTCGAAGCCATAGGCGTAGATCGGGTTGGTATATCCCATCAGTACGATCGGCGCGGTAACCTGGCCGCGCACCCGGGCAATCATTGCCAGAATCGCCGGAAGGGTTGTCCCGGCAGCTAATGCACGTTCTGAGGCTCGCTGAATGGTCGGTCCATCGGCCATCGGATCCGAGAACGGCATGCCGAGTTCGATGATGTCCGCACCGGCCCGGCACAATTCCGGTAACAGTGCTTCAGTCAGTGCGAGATCCGGGTCGCCGGCGGTCACAAAGGTTACCAGCCCCTTTTCGGAATGACGCGCCAAGGCGCGGAAACAGGTGGTGATGCGATTCGTCATATTGTCAGTCCTGAAACATCTTTCTCGAGTTGTTCAATCTGCTGGGACAGGCCGGTTACCGCACCCTGCAGCACTTTGGCTGCCTGGGTTGAGGCATCCGATGACTGCCGGATGCTGCCGACCATCTTGTTGACGGACTGGGAATGGCCGGTCTGGGCCTGACACTCCAGTCTGATCCGTTCAATCATGGCAGTGATATCCTCGGTTGCTTCAGCAATTAAGGAACTCATCTCGCTCTGGGCCCGGGTTGAGCTTCTGACCCCGGCAGTCAGGGAGCGGATCCGCTCGACCTCATGGGTGATTAACGCACTGCCACGGCTGTGTTCTTTCAGGTTATGGGCCATCAGGACCACGATCTCTTCGACCTGCTCCATGGCGGTCTTGATACGGCGGCTCCCCTTGGCCTGTTCGAGGGTGGCCCGGGTGATGGCATCAACCTGCAAACTGGTCTGCTGGACGCTGGTAACAATCTTGTCAAGAGCGGTGCCGGCCCGTTCCGAGACCTGTTCGCCGTCGTGAACGACCTGCGCAGCCCGGTTAATAGCCTGGACCGCTCGATCGGTTTCTGCCTGGATTCCGCTGATCATTTGGGAAATCTCGCGGGTTGAGGCGGAGGTTCGCTCAGCTAGTTCCTTGATTTCATCGGCAACAACGGCAAACCCCTTGCCATGCTCGCCTGCTTGGGCCGCGATAATGGCGGC
>JBLIZM010000070.1:0-3171 GCA_048859855.1 Trichlorobacter sp. | reverse complement strand
CCGGTTTGTTTTGATCCAACAGCTGACGGACGATACAAGGTCCGATCACGGAACCTGAACCACCGGAAAGGGAGAAGACCACGATGTTGAAATCACCGATAGGCATCTCAGCAACGATACTGGGGATACGTGGAGGAACTACCTTAGCCAAAGCCACACGTTCTTTACCGGCACCGTTAACGTCATCAAAGATGTACATATCCATCTTTTCACGATCACCGAAGTTACCGACTTCAGCCGCGTTAGAGAAGCTGGTATCGACGATATAACCGCGAGTATCGGCTTGACCTACCAGGTTATTGGGACGCCGCATATACGACATCACCAGGTTAGTACCGCCGCCGCCACAGCCAATCAGTGTCAGTTTTTGCTTGCTCATTGCCATTTCCTTTTTCAGTTAGTGGGTGTTGTTTCGAAAGTTTTACTCATAAAGAAACCTAAGCTATAAGCTATGGTAAATATGAACATGATCACTATCTTGTTATTCATTATATTACCTTAACGTTATGACTTAATATCCTATACCTTTAATCTAAAGTGTAAAAAATAACGGGAGAATGGCCATGATGGGACCAATGCAAAAAGCCATTATGGAAGTTAAAGCGACTATTCCTAAACAGATTTTGGAATTAGCTTTTCTTTCCAACGATAACCCGCGTATCCTGGTAAAGAGAAATCTGGAATCAGTAATTCGTGAACGCGTTATTGAGGCGCGTGTTAAAGTAGATTGTGATCTAATGGGAGGTATTCAAGTAGCTATACCCCTTGGTCAAATCACACCAGAAGTAGTAGATCTGTGGAATGTCATTTACCATATACCCAAAACCTTCACCCAAGGCAGAAGTATTGTAAGTGCTTTGAGTTTCTCTTATGGTCCTGGTGGGTCTATGGGGTTCTCTCCAGCGATCTATACAGCGATGAACAATATGGGTAGTGCAGGACAACACTCTCCTCTCACTGATGCCTTACAGGGCGTGTACAACTCGAATGCGCCTATTCCTATTGTGTCAACAGCCAAGGTTCAGTTAATTGGGGAGAATGTAATCCATATCTCTGATATTAACCCTATTGCCCGGTCAGGGTATCTGCGTTGTATGTTAGAGAACGATGAAGAGATGACTAACCTGAAACCTGCCTCTTACGAGTGTTTCAGTCAATTGGTTATCTTCGCAACCAAAGCATGGATTTACAACAATCTACGTATAGCTTTGGATATGGGTGAAATCGCCATGGGTCAGCAGCTGTCGATTATCAAAGAGATTATTGACGGTTACTCAGATGCTGAAGAGTTATATAAAACTCATCTCAAAGAAAAATGGATGAAGGTATCAAAGATGAACGATACTCAGTCCTGGCAACGTCAATTAAAACTGATGTCTTCTGGTTTGAGATAAAAAAATAAAGAGCCGGGGATTCCCCGGCTCTTATGCCCTATAACAGTGTATAGTCTTCTGTGTACAGTAAACCCATAGGGGTCATTTCGATGTCTTGTCTAAAACGTGTTGTTACCAGATCGTCTGGACCAAACCAGGCTATTCGCCGATAGGTGTATAAAGTGTTATCGTAGCCGGTATCGTGAAAATCTGTAAACACGTCTTCATCCAAAGGTTCAAATATTTCGTCCATTCAAAGGTATCACAATTGAGTTAATGTAATCAACATCGCCTGTGGCTATTTTGTTACGCGAGTCACAAAACACACGTTTGTCCTCAGGTATCTGTTCAAGGATATAACGACAATCCTCTTCACTGAAAATACCCAAAGTATATCCACGACGTTCCACAGTAATAACGCTAACTAACCAACTGTGTATTTGGTTATGCACCGGTATATCGCGAATACCTCTAACAATAGCCACATTGTCCCAACCAAACCTATCCAAAGCAATAGACAGGTCTTTACTCTGGATATAGTGGCGCGGGTAATTAAGACACCCAGCCAAAGCTGGGCGAGATATTTGATACCCATCGCGACTATCAAAACATAAATAGACAATCTCGATGTTACCGATAATGCCATAGTCTGGCAATGTGTTAATTTGGCACTTCATGAATCCTCCTGAAATGATAAATGCCTGTTGGTTTTGTTTTGACTCCGGTACCTGCTAGTGTAACATAGAACATGTGGATATTATCTACATTTGCACCAGCCTCAGCTAAGGCACCGTTAGAAAATGAAAATTCATTATAACCTTCTATTTTGAAAGCAATATGATCTTTAAAAACTTTAGAGATGTTATTTTTACCCAGTCTGATATACAGGACACCGTTTTTAACTATCTGTGGATAAGACTTGTTGTATTCATTAAAGTCATCTATAGCCGACTTAACAATACTGTCAAACCACTGTGGTTCTGGTGGTGTCACCGTTGGTTTACTTAAACCAGGTGGTAACGGTACTTGTTTACGTAAGTTGACGTTCTCACTGGCAACCGGCACTTCATTGATTCGGTAGTTGTAAAAGAAAACTGGTTTCAACCACCGCTTACCTTTATTTTGGATCACCGAGATTCTGCGGCGATTAATCTCGCTAATGAACCAGGTACCTAATTCATCAAATATCTCTTCCAATGGTTTATTGTAGTTACCATTGTTACTATCAATAATAGCGTTTAAGAATGCTTTCAGCGTAGTGCCGAACTGCTCAGCCTCAGCATAAGTCATGATAATAACATGTTTTTTATTGCTATTGAAAGAAGAAAAGGCATTTCTAAATCTTACCACTAAACGCTTTACATAGTCCTCTTTCGTTAAATGAGCGAGTTGTTGTCTAGAACCAATCAAGCAACTGGTGTCTACATTGTCGGTATAACATTCCAGACCTAACGATAAAATATCATCTCTTACCCAGATATAAATGCGTTGGATGATCAGTGGTGAGCCTGGATCATCGTTCACTAAATCTGGTTCTTTTGATAACGGTAGTACATTCACTACGTTGTTAAGAATCAATTCACCCTTACGAGTGCCTAAATACATCCTTAACTTTTTCTTTATCTTCTTATACCAGTCTTTCAAACGTGCAAACATATACCCTCCAAGAAGCTAACAGTAATTCAATATTCATAGTTGTTTTCCTTGTTAAGTGACATAAGAAGAGAGGGGGAAATCCCCTCTCCTATTTTTTTATTTCGGTAGTTCTAACTCAAACAATCTATAGCTTATAGTCGAT
>JBLIZM010000069.1:0-11175 GCA_048859855.1 Trichlorobacter sp. | reverse complement strand
GACCATTCTGACGTCATGTCCTGTCGCTCAACCGGCTGGGCATTCCTCTGCTCCAACAATGTGCAGGAAGTCATGGATTTTGCCTTGATTTCACAGTCCGCGACACTCCGCTCACGCGTTCCATTCCTGCATTACTTTGATGGCTTCAGAACATCACACGAAATTCAAAAAGTCGTTGAGCTCTCCTTTGATGAGATGCAGAGCATGCTTGATGACAAACTGATCGCAGAGCACAAAAGCCGCGGTCTGACCCCTGACAAGCCGGTCATGCGCGGTACCGCCCAAAACCCTGATGTCTACTTCCAGGGTCGCGAGACGGTCAACCCATACTATCCCGCCTGTATCAAGATTGTTCAGGAAGAGATGGATAAATTTGCCAAGCTGACAGGTCGCAAGTACAAGCTGGTAGACTATGCCGGTGCTAAAGATGCTGAGCGCGTCATTGTTGTTATGGGATCAGGCGCTGATGTCGCCCAGGAAACCGCACAATATTTGGCGAGCAAAGGGGAGAAGGTTGGTGTTGTCAAAATCCACCTCTACCGCCCATTCCCACTTGAGGCTTTCATCAAAGCATTACCGAAAACCGTTAAGAAGATTGCGGTACTTGACCGGACCAAAGAGCCAGGCTCCCTTGGAGAGCCTATCTATCTCGACGTACGGACTGCTGTCGGTGAAGCAATGGCCAGTGGCCTGATGAAGTGCAAAGGCTATCCGACCATCGTCGGTGGCCGCTATGGTCTTGGCTCCAAAGAGTTCAATCCCGCCATGGCAAAGGCTGTCTTTGACAATCTGAAGCTCAAAAACCCTAAGAACAAGTTTGTTGTCGGTATCGAAGATGACGTCACCAACTCCAGCCTTGCGCTTGATCCTACGTTCAAGAATCCTATGGACGGTGTGTATCAGGCTATGTTCTTCGGACTGGGATCAGATGGAACTGTTGGTGCAAACAAAAACTCCATCAAGATTATCGGTGAGGAGACTAAGAATAACGCACAGGCCTACTTCGTCTATGACTCGAAAAAAGCCGGGTCAATGACCACATCACACCTGCGCTTCGGTAAAAAACCGATTCATGCACCGTACCTGGTTCAGGAAGCAGATTTCATCGCATGCCATAACTTCTCCTTCCTTGAGAAGTACGACATGCTGTCAAAAGCTAAAAAAGGCGCAACCTTCCTGTTGAACGCACCGTTTGGTCCAGAAAGCGTTTGGGAAACCATGCCGAAGGAAGTCCAAGACCAAATTATTGCCAAGGATTTAAAAGTGTATGTTATCGACGGGGTTAAACTCGGCAATGAAATCGGCCTTGGACCTCGCATTAACGTCATCATGCAGACTGCATTCTTCAAAATTTCCAACATCATCCCGCTCAAAGATGCTGTTACTTCCATTAAGGACGCTATTAAGAAGTCCTACGGCAAGGCTGGCGAGAAGGTTCTGGAGATGAACTATAAGGCTGTCGATGCAGGGCTCAATAACTTCTATGAAGTAACGATTCCTAAAAAGGCAACCAGCAAGATCAAAATGGCTGCTGCTGTTTCCAGCAAAGCACCAAAGTTTGTTAAGGACGTTACCGGCGTTATTGTCGCAGGTCTTGGTGATCAGCTTCCGGTTTCCAAAATGCCGGCAGACGGTACCTTCCCGACCGCCACCAGCCAGTATGAGAAGCGTAATATTGCCACCGAAATCCCGGTATGGGACGAAAAGCTCTGTATTCAGTGTGGCATCTGCTCCTTTGTTTGTCCCCATGCGGCTATCCGCCTGAAGGCATTCGACTCCAAAGAACTGAAGGGCGCACCTGCCTCCTTCAAGTCAGTCACCTGTAACATCCCCGATGTTAAAGGTAAGCAGTTTAGTGTTCCGGTTTCCCCTGAAGACTGTACCGGTTGTGGCGCCTGTGCCTAGAACTGCCCAGCAAAAGACAAACAAAAGGCCGGCCATAAAGCGCTGGATATGACTTTCCAGCCACCGCTACGGGCACAAGAGTCCATCAACTTCGAATTTTTCCTTGGGATTCCTGATGTTGATGCAAGCCAGCTGAAGCTTGACACCCTGCGGAGCAACCAGCTCATCAGACCGCTCTTTGAGTACTCAGGTGCCTGTGCAGGCTGTGGTGAAACTCCATACCTCAAGCTTCTGTCACAACTGTTTGGCGACAGAATGATTATAGCGAACGCAACCGGCTGTTCCTCAATCTACGGCGGCAACCTGCCGACCACTCCTTGGTCGCAGCGTGCGGATGGACGTGGACCAGCATGGTCGAACTCACTGTTTGAGGACAATGCCGAGTTCGGATATGGTATGCGCCTGACTGTTGACCAGTTCAACAAGTCCGCACTTGAGTATCTGGTAATACTGGCCGCGAACAAAGCATTTGCCTCTAGCGCAAAACTGTTCAAGGACATCATGAATGCCGACCAATCTACACAGGCTGGTATCGAAGCACAGCGGACCCGCGTAGGTAAGCTTAAAGCTGCCATCAAGGGAAGTCGTGATAAAACGGCAAAACTGTTAGCACCAATCGCTGACTACCTTGTTAAGAAGTCAGTCTGGTGTATTGGTGGTGACGGCTGGGCATACGACATCGGCTTTGGTGGTCTCGACCATGTCATCGCATCTGGCAAAAACATCAACCTGCTGGTTCTTGATACCGAAGTTTATTCAAACACCGGTGGTCAGGCTTCCAAGTCAACCCCTCTTGGGGCTGTCGCACAATTCGCAGCCGGCGGTAAACCGGTATCCAAAAAAGACCTGGGAATGATTGCCATGTCATACGGAACCGTCTATGTTGCGACGGTAGCTCTTTCTAATCCAGCACAATGCATTAAGGCACTGCTCGAGGCAGAAGCGTATGATGGTCCTTCGATTGTCATCGCTTACTCCCACTGTATTGCTCATGGCATCGACATGACCTCTGGGGTTGAAGCACAGAGGCGCGCTGTCCAGTCAGGATACTGGCCACTGTACCGCTATAACCCGTTATCCCTGAGTGAGAACAAAAACCCACTCCAGCTAGACAGCAAAGCAGCAACCATTGACTTCATGGAGTATGCAAACAGCGAGAACCGCTACCGGATGCTGAAAAAAGCTAATCCGAAAGCAGCTGATGCACTACTCAAGCAGGCAAGTAAATGGGCAAAAACCCACTTCGCCTATTATCAGAAATTAGCCGCAATCAATTTTGATGAAGATAAATAAGTAAGCGTTGAGTACTGGTAGTACCCACATAAAAGCGGAGGCTTATTGCAGCCTCCGCTTTTATGCGTTTAAATCATCAGGCTTAGCCCCCCATGATTTTTTTGATGATTCCCTGACACCGTGATATACAGGGGATAACAGTATACGAAAGGAACACTGATGCCTTCGTGGTTTACTGATATTTCTCCTGTTGCCCAAGCAGCATACGCGACACTCTTCACCTGGCTCGTCACCGCGTTGGGATCGGCGATGGTCTTCTTTTTCAAAGAGATAAACCGTAAAGTCCTAGACGGAATGCTTGGGTTTGCCGCCGGAGTAATGATTGCCGCAAGCTTCTGGTCACTACTGGCACCGGCGATCGAGCTCAGTGTAAAACTTGGACATTCTGGTTGGGGAATGACTTCTATCGGTTTTCTTTCCGGTGGTGCATTTTTATGGCTTGTTGACACGATACTTCCCCATATCCATGCCGGAGGAGCGGTACGAGAAGGAATAAAAACCGACTGGCAGCGAAGCATCTTGCTGGTACTGGCCATTACCTTACATAATATTCCTGAAGGACTTGCCGTCGGTGTCGCCTTCGGCGCCTTGGACTCTACCATGCCCATTGCCTCCTTCCCGGCAGCAGTGGCACTCGCCCTTGGGATTGGCATTCAAAATTTCCCTGAAGGGGCTGCCGTTTCCATCCCGTTACGCCGCGAGGGGTTGAGTCGCTGGCGCAGCTTCCTTTATGGGCAAGCCTCCGGCATTGTTGAGCCAATTGCCGGTGTGCTTGGAGCACTCTCGGTGGTATTTATTCATTCACTACTACCTTACGCCCTTTCATTTGCCGCTGGCGCAATGATATATGTTGTCGTAGAAGAAGTAATTCCTGAATCGCAGCGTAATGGCCACTCCAATATCGCAACGATAGGGGTAATGCTCGGCTTTACCCTCATGATGATTCTTGACGTTGCACTCGGCTAGGAGAAAAGATAATGCAAGATCATATCGCACGGGCAATGGCTCTCAAGGGGAGCATTCGTGCCATTGCCTGTGTTACCACACAATTAACCAATCAGATTTGCACCATGCAGGAGACATCCCCAATAGCGACCATTACACTAGGGAGAGTCTTAGCAGGTACGGCGTTACTAGGAAGCACCCTTAAACAGGGGCAACATATTGCCGTGAAGTTTGAAGGGAGTGGACCACTCCAAAAGGTTATCGCCGAAGCGGACTGGAACGGTACGCTACGGGGAACCGTCGCACATCCACAGGTTGATGCGACCTCTGTTCCGGATGCTCTCGGACGAGCCGGATTTTTAACGGTGCGAAAAGACCTTGGGTTACGCGAACCGTACAGCGGGACTATTCCGCTCTACACCAGTGAAATAGCAGAAGATATTGCCTATTATCTGACTGACTCCGAGCAAGTACCGTCAGCTGTCGGCATCACCGTACGCCTTGATGATTCAGGAATGGTCAGCGCTGCTGGGGGATTTCTGATTCAATCGCTGCCACCATCAGATCCTGCGATGGTTGAACAGCTGCTCAACAGCATTAACAAGCTCCCTCCGCTCCATGAGCTTTTAACCAGTGGAACAACACCAACGGAACTTCTAGAACGTCTACTCAGTGGTATTGATCATCACCTTCTAGAACAAACCCCCCTGTCCTTTGGATGCAGCTGTTCACAAACAAAGGCCGAACAGGCAGTCTGCTCACTTGGGGTAACTGAGCTTAAAACAATTATTGCAGAAGAGGAAACCACAACCATAACCTGTGAATTCTGCAAGCAACGGTATACCTTCGGAAAGGAAGCGCTTGAAGAAATCATCTCTCACACACAAGCCTGAGCTCTTAGCTCCCTGCGGCTCACTTGAAGCATTTTTCGCGGCAGCAGAAGCTGGAGCTGATGCCGTTTATATGGGACTGAAGGAGTTCTCTGCCCGCGCCAGGGCCAAGAACTTCACGATTAAACAGCTGAGCATGATGCTATCCTATGCCCATAGCCGGTCTATGCGCATCTATGTAACCATCAATACCCTGATTAAAGAAGATGAGATTCGGTCGCTGATTGATCTCTTAGCCGAGCTCTCAAAAATTGGTGTTGATGGTATTATCATCCAAGACCTGGCAATAGCCCAGATCGTCCGGAAATTTTTCCCCGAGATCCCTCTCCATGCATCAACCCAGATGAGCATCCATAATACCGCAGGTGTGGCCTTTTTGGAAACGCTAGGATTCGAACGAATCGTACTGGCACGGGAGCTTCATCTAAACGAGATCGCCAGCATTGTTTCACAGTCAAAGTCAGAAATAGAAGTATTCATCCATGGTGCTCTCTGTTTCTGCGTCTCTGGTCAGTGCCATTTTTCATCACTACTGGGGGGACATAGTGGCAACAGGGGACGCTGTGCACAGCCTTGCAGGAGGCTCTATACCCAGAAAGGGAAGTCTGGATACTTCTTCTCCCCCAACGACCTTTCAACGCTGGATATGGTTCCGGAAATTGCACGAGCCGGTGTCGCCTCTTTAAAAATTGAGGGGAGAATGAAGTCCGCCGACTACGTACATAAAGTCGTTACTGCCTACCGGAGCGTGCTTGATGCCACAGAGGAAACCTATGCACAACGGCTTTCGGAAGGTAAGAATCTATTAAAGGAATCGTTTGGGCGCTCCCCAACCAAAGGCTTCTTAAGCTCGTCAGCTCCGACAGATATTGCTAATCCCTGGATACGGGGCGGGACTGGACGGTATTGTGGAGAGGTGCTCTCGGTACGATCTGGACTCATACGCTTTAGTACAAAAGTGGCGCTTCATATTGGAGACCGTATCAGGCTACAACCACGAACAGATCAGGCAGGACAAGCCTGGACCATACGTGAAATACTAGTACGCCAACGTAAGACCTCTGCGGCTGAAGCGGGGAGCACCGTTGAAATCGCCTGCCCGTTCGATCCAAAGCAAGGTGATGCCTTATTTAAAGTTGGCGCGGCTGAAGCATTTGGCATGAGTGATGAGGCAGCAATGCGAAGACTTGGCGCTGCGGGCCCGCGTAAAAAAATGATTACGCTATTTATGCAAGCCACACAAGACGATGCACAGGAGTGGACACTCCAGATACAGGCAACCATTGGAAGCTCCATACTGTCCTATACCTTCCCCCTCGGGCAGCTTGAAGCTGCTCGCCATAACAACATGGAGGAGGTGCTGACCGCACGCTTTGGAGAAACCGGTGAAACCCCCTTTACTCTTCGCTCACTTGCTGCGCCTGACTTCCCCTCCCTGTTCATACCACCTGCCCGTTTAAAGGCAATCCGGCGGGAACTGTATGGCCAGTTGACGAGCGATTGCGTATCTGCATCCTCAAAAACACTTCAACAGCAAACCGCTGCAGCCCATGCCTATGTCGACTCATTCAAGCGACTGGCCCCATCATCGGAAGAACTCCTCGTCAAGGTGGATTCTACACAGGATATCCGGTGGGCAATGGCACAGGGAGCGCGAGCCGTTATCATTACGCTCCACAGAGCCGTTATACATGAGCTGCCACGCTTTATACACAAAGCCGCAAAATTCGAACACGAGATTATCTGGCAACTCCCTTTTATGCTCTATGATAAAGACCATCCGCATTTGCAGACAGCGATAGAGCAGCTGAGGGAAGCCGGCTATCGGCATTTTGAGCTCACCAATCCTTCCCACTGTATGTTCTTTGAAGATCATGAAGACTTGGTGCTCAGTGGTGGAAGCAGGCTCTTCACATTAAGCTGCGTTGCCTATGATTTTTGGAAAAGCCGTGGCATACAGAGAGTAACCGCATATATTGAGGATGATGCACAGAATATGAGTGCACTTGCATCAAAAGTTCCTCTGACGGTGCCGGTCTATGCGCCGATTGATGTCATGACAACGAAGATTAAGATCAAGGACGCCGCACAGGGGAGCGACCTCGTTTCCGACCGGGGGGAGCATTACACCTTAAAGGGAAGGGATGGATTAACTACCATTACGGCACAGACACACTTTTCATTACTGGGGCGACTACAGGAGCTGCGATCAGCAGGGATTACTTCCTGGCTACTTGACCTCACGGACACACCAGCCGCAGCGCGTGATCAGGTTGTTGCCGCATTCAAAGCCAATCGCAGCCTGCCTGACACGACGGTTTTCAACTTCGACCGTGGCTTGATCTAACAGGGTAACCTGGGGCGCAGGGATACGCCTCAGGTTACCATCGTATAGAACTACTTTGGAACTTTTTCCCAGTCTTCAAGAAACTTGGCAATCCCGGCATCCGTTAAAGGGTGTTTGGAAAGCTGTACCATAACGCTAAACGGAATCGTTGCAACATCCGCACCAATAAGTGCACTGTTTAACACATGAATCGGGTTACGAATGCTGGCAACAATTATTTCGGACGTGTAGCCATAGTTATCAAATATAGTGCGAATTTCCTCAATAATACCCATACCGTCCTGGGAGATATCATCAAGCCTTCCCACAAACGGTGAAACATAGGTAGCCCCTGCCTTCGCCGCAAGCAGAGCCTGAAGCGGTGAGAAAATAAGGGTTACATTCGTCTTAATTCCCTGGGAAGATAGTTGCTTCGTAGCCTTAAGCCCCTCTGGTGTCATCGGAAGCTTAATAACAATATTAGGATGGATTTTGGCAAGCTCCTGAGCTTCCTGGACCATTCCGGTGGACTCGAGCGAAATTACTTCAGCAGAAATCGGCCCATCAACAATAGCGGTGATTTCCTTGATAACATCCGTGAACTTTCTCCCTGACTTTGCAATCAGTGACGGGTTCGTTGTTACCCCATCAACTAGCCCCAATGCGTGGGCAGCTTTAATCTCCGCGACATCTGCCGTATCAATGAAAAACTTCATACCATCTCCTTGTCGTTAATAATAGTCGCTCCATGGCAACGTTTGTTTTACGAATTTCCCTGGGTCACCGCCGTCAATAGCTTGGCAACTGTAGATCCAAGCGTAGGGACAACCAGATCTGGCGCAATTTCTGCCAATGGGGCCAACACAAAATAGCGTTCATGCAAGCGGGGATGCGGGACGATCAAGTGCTCCGTTTGGATCACGTCATCATTATAAAGCAATAAGTCCAAATCCATCCCGCGGGAAAGGTTACCCCCCTTGCCACTCCGGTTAAAGTCCCGTTGCTCGATTAGCTGCAAATGTTCCAGAAGACGCTGTGAATCAAAACCAACACCAGCCATGCAAACCACAGCATTCAGAAACGATGGTGTCCCCACAGGCATATGTACCGCTTCTGTCTCATACACAGAAGATGACTTCTCAACCCGACATCCTGGAAGGGCAGACAAAAGGGCAATAGCCCGCGTAATATTTGCTGCCCGGTCCCCAAGATTTGAACCAAGGGCAATAAAGGCTATAAATTTCTGTGGTGATTTAATCACACTTGGCTACCCCCGTCAATCACGCGGACTATACTGAAGCAGCGATACCTTCCCGGCAGGATGCATATGCCAAGGAGGGAAGGAGCTCATGGCGCATCCGGGTGTTATCAACGACCCGGGACTCCATAAAATAGGTAAAGAGCAACGGAGGCATACTGGCACGAGCCTCTTCAATATCAACCTGTGGCTGGCGTGGTTTGCCAAGTGCATCCGCACAGCTATTGAAATATTCCGTCATACTACAGGGGGCTCCATCGCTGACATTGTAAACCCCTTCTCCCTGGGTGAGTGCCGCCTTACAGACGGCCACCAAATCATCAATATGAATTCTGTTTGACGGCTTGGCGAGCTCTTCTTTTAAAAGGGGTTGCCCTTGAGTAATCTGCATCACAGGAAGCCGCCCTTTTCCATAAATTGCTGAAACCCTTAAGATAACATATTGAATCCCATATCGTTCCGCGTAGGCCCGTATTAACTGTTCAGCATCAACGCGACGTTTCCCCATAGCGGAGGTAGGGTTGGTGGAATCAGACTCCGTGACAAGCTGCCCCCCGGTGTCTCCATATACGCTGGTCGCACTCAGATAGACCAGTCGCGAAGGAACACTCCTGTCCCGATCAAGGGCCTGCAACACAGCTCGCAATCGCAAGTCAATGGTTCCGCCTCCCTGGGGGGGAATGCTATAGAGAAGCACCGCCCCATTAACTGATTTAAGAGAAGGGATTTCATCAAGATCATCTGCCCCGAATACTTCCGTAGCAATCCCCTGACTACCGAGTGCTTCAGCCCGTTCCATGTTCCGCGCCTGCGCAGTAACCTGCCACCCTTCAGAAAGCGCGACCCGGGCCAACCGCTCACCAGCATATCCACAACCCGCAATATACAATCGTTTCATTATTTTCGAACTTCCTCCAGTAACTCATGCAAGACCGGTTGGGGAGCAACAACCACAAGCCGCACCTTTACCCCGCCTTTACCCCAAAATCCCAACTGACGTGCTGCCACCTCTGACACGTCAATCAACTGAAAAGAGCGCCGTCGGCAGCGATCATTAACCGTAACCCGTACTTTAGAGCCGGTTTTGATATTCTCAACCATCACGTCAGTACCAAACGGCAGATCCGCATGGGCGGCAGTAAAACGGCCTGGGTGGTAGCGTGCACCAGAAGTTGTTTTACGCCCCGCAAAGCGAGGAGCGTAATAGGTTGCAACCGCTTCATTCGGAGAGGGACGGCCTTGTTCCACTAAAATTTCCAGAAGCTGCGCATCGGAAACGCTCTCCCGCTCGGGCATCGGCGCCGCAGCTGACACCAGCGGGAAGCAAGTAAGCATCACCAGGCAACAGAGCCACCGCAGTACCCGCTGAGCTCCTGTGTGCTGCGCCCCTATCACAGATACTCTCTAATACCAACCCCAAATCGTGTCAGTGGACCAGGAAAGGATTGTTGCCAGTTTCCATCGCAGATATTTTCCTCTAACAGCATCTGGAGCTGGTCGCGTGTAATTGGGAACCAGGCAAAGCGCTGGAGCAGTGTTATAACCGGCTTCATGAGCCAAAGGGGCGCCTGGGGCTTTAATGGTGGCAGCTTACCCATGGCTCGGGCAACATCATCCAGCAAGTCTCTATAGCGTATCCGATCACAACCGCACAGCTCATAGGTATGCTTGACCGTATCTGTACGGGTTAAACCCTCTCGGAAACAGCGGACCACATCTCTCACATGTATCGGCTGTAGGCGGTACGTGCCATCACCCATCAGCGGCATAATAGGGGATGAGCGTAAGGTCGCAGCCAGCATATTGACAAAAGAATCACGAGGCCCAAAGATCAGCGAAGGTCGAAAGATGGTCCAATCAAGGCTACTGTTTCTGACAATCTCTTCCGCTGCCCATTTCGTCCGGTGATACCCTGAGACTGCCCCTTCACGTGTACCGAGCGCGGACATCTGTATGTAGCGCTTAATCCCCGCACGCTCCGTAGCGGCGACAACCGCTGCCGTCGCCTGGACATGCAATCGCTCAAAGGTCACCTGTTTTTTCGGTATCTCTCGAATGATTCCCACCAGATGAATAACAGCGTCGCAGGTGGCAAGGGCTGCCTCGTAGGTGGTTGCATCCGTCACATCACCAATAACTGACTGCACACCAGCTGGGTCCTCTTCCTGCATACGATGGCGTAACGCAACAACGTCATGCCCATGCTGGCGTAACTCTGCCACCAGATACTGACCAACAAACCCACTGGCTCCTGTTACAAAAACACGCATCGTAATACTCTCCTCTTAGGATGAAGCCACATACTGTGTAAGATACCACACCGACAGGTATCGCATGCATTTTCCCGTTGCAACCAGTATACAGAAAAGACTAAGACGTATGCGCAGGGATCCGGCAACCAGACACAACGGGTCACCGACAATCGGCACCCATGACAGTAACAGACTCCAGACCCCGTAGTGCTGAAACCATTGTTCAGCCCGTCGTAATCCCCTCGCTTCGCGGCCGGCTGTTCTCCGCACATACCATGAAGTCATGCCCCGCCCCATGAACCAGAG
>JBLIZM010000068.1:0-4316 GCA_048859855.1 Trichlorobacter sp. | reverse complement strand
GTTGGTATCATTGGGGGACCTTCTGGAAGAACTGCCAGAATCCTGCCGACAGTCATGCGAGGGGCTTGCAATTGATATTGAGGGTATCCGGGGAAGATTGGCTGCAACAATCACCGGGCTTCAGTCTTTTACCGCGCCATCGGCATCATATTGTTGCTGGATTGAGCGAGCAATGCATCGTCAGCAGGGTGCGAGTATTCGTCTGGCGAGCGCCCCGATGGAAGTTGGCGAATTACTGCACGGCTCTTTATTCGAAGCGGTACCAACGGTCATTCTGACTTCGGCGACCATTGCTGTTGCTGAAAACTTTAGCTACTACCAAAAGAGAACGGGTCTTGACCGTGTTGCGTCTGAGCGATTGACCTCATTGATGTTGCCGTCGCCATTCAGGTACCGCGAACAGGCATTGGTCGCGCTGGTACGGGATATGCCAGAACCGGCTGACCCAACGTTTCTCTCTCAGGTGAGTGATGCCGTTGTGCGGGCGGTGCGCAGTAGTAATGGTGGGGTGTTTGTACTGTTTACTGCCTATGAACAACTAAGGAGCGTTTACAAGCAGACGGTAACGACTCTCGAAGAGTCTGGGTTTACCGTGCTCTGTCAGGGGAATGGCATGTCACGCCATCACATGCTTGCCACTTTTCGCAGGGAATGTGGCGCTGTTCTTTTTGGGACCGACTCTTTTTGGGAAGGAGTGGATGTGCAGGGGCAGGCGTTGCGTCAGGTTATTATTGTCCGCCTGCCGTTTCACGTACCAACTGAGCCGATTCAAGAGGCACGTGCGGAGCTGGTTACCCGGCAAGGGGGAAACCCCTTCCGTGAGATGGCGCTTCCCCAGGCGGTATTACGACTGAGGCAAGGGTTTGGACGATTGATTAGGAGTCGCGATGATAGTGGTGCAGTTCTCATCTTGGACAGCCGGATTGTTACCAAATCCTATGGTTCGCTCTTTAGAAAGTCTTTGCCGCCTGCAGCCCAGCATATTGTAAGCCGCACCGAGTTCGATGCGGCTCTTGAGCAGTTTTATGCGGGACTCAATGCTGATGGTTCCTGATTGGTCGTTTTAGGTTAAGGACCGGATTTGTCTCTTGGCAACATAGTTAAAACACTGGAAGTAACTGATGGCAGTCAAAAGGAATGAGAAATAGGACGTTGCGAGAATAACAGAGGCTCCCCGTCCCTTATCCACTCCTGGCGACATGGCAATAAAAACGACAAACGCACCGAGTGCGCAGAGCTTCCAGATGTCGCCAATCAGCCGTTTTTTCCGGAGAGCCATCATTTCATCGCCATTTAGGTCTTGCTTGGCTGATTGGATTTCAACCTGAACATCCTGCTTTGCAAGAAGCCAGGCTGGGTAGACAATCAGGAGCTGGAGCGCAAGTGCAAACAGGATGCTCTTGCTGAAAGCGCCAGACAGTGAATACATGCCAAAGATAACGATGAAGTTGTATGACATGAACAGCAACAGCCCAAGTAGACCGACTTGTACAACATTATAAATTATCATCAGTCGCTTGAGGCGGGTTAAGGTGTACACGGGTTGGCTCCTTTGATGGTACCGTAATGCATATTGTGTAACAATGTGAATTGCTTTATATCAGAACAATGTTCTGAACACAACCGGGAAAGCTGGTGACCATGAAGCGGATACGACGTATATTCAACCCTGTCCTTGCACTTGTTGCGGTGCAACTTGCATGGGTTACTGCGGTTGTCTTGTGGATTAGCTGGTTTGTGGGTAAGAACCGACAAGTTAAAGAACTTCTGGGACATTATCGACCTGACCTGCTTGGTGCAGCTGAAGAGTGGGGAGGCCTCGTTCAGGGCTTGCTTTTGCTCGCCGTTATGCTGATTGGGGTTTATGCCCTCTTTATTTTTTGGAGGCGGCAATCACGTCTGTACCAGGCTCAACGAGAGTTCATCACTCAGGTAACCCATGAGCTAAAGTCGCCTCTTGCGTCAATACAACTTCATCTTGAAACGATTAAAATGCGCCAGGTAAGTGCTGTGCAGCTTCAGGCTTTTGTTGATACGATGTTAGATGATACCCATCGCCTTCATTCCCAGATAGAAAATCTATTAATGGTAGCCCGTCTTGAGCATAGACGGCGTGTTCCTGAAAGCCGGCCGTATGATTTGGGGCCGTTGCTCGAGCGTTTTATTGAAGACCATCGTCCCCGGGTACCGAGCGGGACTCGGCTTGAGTCGCGGATTGAGCAGAATCTGTTTGTCCGGATTGATCCTGAGTCATTCGGCATGGTGATGAGGAATCTCTTAGAGAATGCACTGCATTATGCAATTGATGTCCCGGATATTGAGATAAGAGCGTTTAAGCGTGGGAAATCTGCATATGTTCAAGTGGAAGACCACGGTATTGGTTTGAGTGCCGAACAGGCCAAGAGTGTCTTTAAGCGATTCTATCGGGTGGAGCAGCCTCATGAGCGTATCCGGGGTACGGGGCTTGGACTCTACATTGTTGCTTCTGTCATGAAGGATATTGGTGGGGCGGTGAACGTTGAAAGTCCAGGAATTGGCAAAGGATGTACCTTTAGCCTGCAGATACCATTGGTTCAAAACTGAGGGAGCGTTATGGAACAGCAGCGGTGTGATATGTGTAACCGGTGGGATGAAGAAGAATTGCTACAGATTTATAGTTTTCCCCATAGTTATGTACTGTTAAATAGAGACCAGCGCTATCCGGGATATTGTCTTATGATTACCAAGAAGCATGTGACTGAGCTGTTTCATCTGACATCCGATGAGCGAAGTCGCATGATAGAAGATTTCTCTTTGGTCGCCGGCTGCATTGCAAAAGAGTTTGGTGCGACAAAAATGAATTATGAGCTGTTAGGGAACATGGTTGCCCATATCCACTGGCACCTGATTCCGAGAAAAGCGGGTGATGAGGTATGGCCACGCCCTGTCTGGTCTGAGTCACTCGAGCCGGTCCTTCTGCAAGATCACGCATACCGGGAGCGTTGTCGTATTATCAGAGAAGCTATTGAGGAGGCTGTTCGTGGCATATAGGCTTGACCGTTTGGAAAACGGATTACGAGTGGTCACGGTTGAAAAGCCGCATTTGCATAGCCTTGATCTGACATTATACTTCAAGGTCGGCAGCAGAAATGACCCAGATCATAAGAAAGGAATCGCGCATTTCCTTGAGCACATGTTGTTTCGCGGGACCCAAAGCTATCCGAGCTCGCTTGAGCTCGAAGTCGCCTTTGAAGTACTCGGTGGCACGGTAAACGCCGCAACCGATGCAGACTCGACCTGTTTTTATGCCCGAATTCAACCTGAGTCGCTTGTCGCAGGGATGCGGGTTCTTGCATCAATGGTGACGGAACCGTTATTGGAGGATGTCGCGGTCGAGCGCCACATCATTCTCGAAGAAGCGCTTGAAGATATTGGTGAGCATGGTGATGAAATTAACCCAGATGTTGTCGTCTCCCGCTTGCTTTGGCCCAACCATCCGCTCGGGGAGCCGGTGATTGGCGATAGTGACGGTATTTCCAATATAGATACCGATGATTTGAGACAGCACCTTTCGAAATGGTATGTGCCGGCGAATGCAGTGCTTGTTGGTGTGGGACCGGTTCAACATGAGCAGGTACTAGAGGCGGCTACTGAGCTGTTTGGTGGGTGGCAGGACATCCATACTCCGGAAACCATGCCGTTTCCCGATGAGCCGCTTGGTGGGCCGGTCATCAAGGTGGTGCAGGAAGGTGCCAGCCAGATGATGGTACAGGTCGCTTTTAGAGGGCTTTCCCGAAGGGATGAGGCGCTGCCGGTTCTTAAGGTGTTACGACGAGTTCTGGCTGGTGGCGGGAGCTCCCGCTTGCATTTGGCGTTGCGGGAACGATTGGGGTTGGTCTATGCGGTTGATGTTACTATTGGAAGTTACGATGAGACCGGCTGCCTTGCCATTGATTTTTCAACGGCTCCCGATAAGCTTGAGCAGGCTCTGAAAACGTTAGGGGGTGAGCTGGCGCTCCTGTGTAGCGTTCCTGTCTCTGATGATGAACTAGCACGGGTTAAAAAAGTTTATGGTGCAGAACTTGCCTATAGCCAGGATTCGGTTGTTGAGCTTGGCGCACGATACGGCTGGGGTGAGTTGATGGGAGTCGTTCGAGATATTGAAGATGAGCAGCACATTGTTGAGGCGGTTAACAGTTCGGCGGTGCGTCTCCTCGCAAATGAATTATTTACACTGGAGAATCTTGTCGTAGCGGTTATCGGTCCCGTGGATGCGGTATCGAGCGCCATGGTTGCTGAGTGGCTGTCTGAAGCGCTCGATACTGGGGCTGGGGCTA
>JBLIZM010000067.1:0-3899 GCA_048859855.1 Trichlorobacter sp. | reverse complement strand
AATGGAACGGAACACCACAAAACGGAATCTCGTCATCGCTGCCGCGATTACGGCAGGTGAGCGCGATATCTAATATGCGCGAGGCAAGTACGGCATCATCCAGAAACATCTCATAGAAATCCCCCATTCTGAAGAACAGGATACTTTCGGGATGTTCTGACTTGATCTCCAGATACTGGCGCATCATCGGTGTGGTGCGGGGTGAACTCATACCGCTTTGTACCATATTGGAGCTTGGCATTGCAAGGAACGCCGGCGTGGTGGTATAGATAGAAATCAATAACTAAACCCGACCGTATTCGGGTGATCAGGGGAGAGGTTCCATGGACGTTACCATTCGGTATTGCGCATCGTGAGGACAGGCACCACGTGCGGCAGGTCTTGCCGCTGAATTGGAGAAAAATCTCGATGATGTGTCAGTTACCACTGAACAGGGACCGCTGCGTAGTGAATTTGAAGTGCTGGTGGATGGTGTTCAGATCTTCTCCCGTCTGGAGCAGATGCGCTATCCCGAGTCCCGTGAAATAATTGCCCGTATACGCAGTATGGCGTAACGATAGCTCTCCGGTTTCGAAAGGTCCCCATGCAGAAGAAAGCGGTTGTCCTCTATAGTGCCGGTCTTGATTCCACCACCTGTCTAGCGCTGGCACGGGAGGCGGGATTTGCCCCCTATGCCATTAGTTTTGATTATGGCCAGCGCCACTGTCATGAACTTACGCTGGCTAAGGCCCATGCCCGCACGCAAGGGGCGGTTGAGCATCTGGTGGTGTCGTTTGATTTGCGGCAGGTTGGCGGAAGCGCCCTCACCAGTTCGGCGATTGCGGTGCCGACCAGTGGGGTCGGCGATGATATCCCGGTCACCTATGTACCGGCGAGAAATACCATCTTTTTGTCCTTTGCCTTAGGTTGGGCAGAAGTACTGGGGGCCTTTGACCTGTTCATCGGCGTGAATGCGCTGGACTATTCCGGCTATCCCGATTGCCGCCCCGAATACATTGAAGCGTATGAACGGGTTGCCAATCTGGCAACCAAGGCAGGGGTTGAAGGAACGGGACACTTTACGATTCATACCCCGCTTATTTCCATGCGGAAATCGGAAATTATTCAGACCGGGGTCCGGCTTGGGGTTGACTATGGCTTGACCCACTCCTGTTATGACCCGGGTGAGGGAGGGCTTGCCTGCGGAGTCTGTGACTCCTGTCGACTTCGTCTTAAGGGATTCGCCGAGGCCGGACTGCGTGATCCGCTTGCGTATCGCTGATAGGACGCGTCTGTCGAAGCTGCTGAATCGGCCGCTCCCCACTGCCAGGCAAACAAGACCAAGCTGATCTTTTTAGTGCTTGATTTTTAATGATAACGGTGTAAAATATTCGGTTGACGGAAACGCTCCGTCTGACTACCCACAAGGAGGAAGCATGGACGTCCTAGCCCTTAGTCGGCTGCAATTCGCAGTCACCACCATGTTCCACTTCATCTTCGTTCCCCTGACCCTCGGCCTGTCGGTATTAACCGCCTGGTTTGAGGTTAAATACGTCAGGACCGGTGATGAAACCTATTTACGTATGACCAAATACTGGGGAAAGCTGTTCCTGATCAACTTCGCCCTGGGGGTCGTCACCGGTATTACCCAGGAATTCCAGTTCGGTATGAACTGGTCCGAGTACTCCCGCTACGTCGGGGATATCTTCGGTGCACCGCTGGCAATTGAGGCCACGGCCGCATTCTTCCTGGAGTCGGTTTTCATCGGCGTCTGGATTTTCGGTTGGGACAAGGTCTCCAAGAAAGTCCATGCCACGACCATCTGCCTTGCAGCATTTGGTACCAACCTGTCGGCACTCTGGATTCTGCTGGCAAACGGCTGGATGCAAAAGCCGGTAGGCTTTATTCTGCGTAACGGCCGCGCCGAAATGAATGACTTTCTGGCAGTGGCTACCAACCCGTATGGTTGGTTTAAATTCCTGCATACCGTTACCTCCGGGTATATGGTTGCCGGCTTCTTTGTCATGGGCATTGCGGCATGGCACCTGCTGCGTCTAAACGAGACTGATTTCTTTACCCGTTCATTCAAGGCTGCTGCAATCTTCTCCTTTGTTTCCTCACTGCTGGTTGCCGTAACCGGTGACTTCCACGCAGTTGAAATCGCGAAGACCCAACCGACCAAGTTTGCGGCCATGGAATCAGTCTGGGAAACCAGCACCAACGTTCCGATGCATATGCTGTTGATCCCCGATACTGCGAATGAGCGTAACAGCGTCGAGGCGGGCAGTATCCCCGGTATGGTCAGCTTCCTGGCATTCCATGATACCAAGGCTGAGATCAAGGGTCTGAAGTCCTTCCCGAAGGAAGAGCGCCCGATGGTAACACCGGTATTCCTGAGCTTCCGTCTGATGGTTATGCTCGGTACCCTGATGATCGGTCTTTCCTTCCTGGCGATGATTCTGCCACGCTGGAAGCACTTCCTGAATTTCAAAATCTTTTTGTATATCATGCTGGCTGCGCTGCCATTGCCATACCTGACCGTTCAGTTCGGTTGGCTGGTTGCTGAGCTTGGCCGTCAACCCTGGTCAGTCTACGGCGTTTTGAAGACCGCTGATGCGGTTTCCAAAGGGGTCGATATCTACCAGGTTGGATTCTCACTGCTTGGCTTCACGGTCCTGTATGGCATCCTGGGGGCTATCGATATCTATCTGCTTGCCAAGTATGCCAAAAAAGGGCCGGAAGCGGCTCATGGCGTAGCGAAGGAGGTGGCATAACATGGAACTGCAAATTACCTGGTTTGTCCTGTGGGCGGTTCTCTGGGCGGTCTACTTCATGCTTGACGGCTTCGTGCTCGGCCTTGGCTATATGTCTGGCCTGATAGCCAAAAACGATACTGAGCGTCGTGTTCTGATCAATGCGGTTGGACCGGTATGGGATGGTAACGAAGTATGGTTACTGACAGCGGGTGGTGCTACCTTCGCTGCATTCCCAACCACCTATGCGGTTATGTTCTCAAGTCTCTATACCGCGCTGCTGCTTTTGCTGTTCGCGCTGATTGTTCGTGGGGTTGCCTTTGAATTCCGCGGTAAAATGGATAGTCCGGCCTGGAAAAGCGGTTGGGATACTGCAATCATGGTGTCGAGCTTCCTGCCGGCACTGCTATTCGGTACCGCATTTGGTAATATCTTTATGGGACTGCCGATGGATGCAACCGGCTATCACGGCGGACTGCTTTCTCTGTTAAACCCGTACGGCATTGTTACCGGTCTGCTGTTTGTCTGCCTCTTCGCCGTTCATGGCTCACTCTATGCCGCCGTTAAAACCACCGGCGAATTAAGTAAGCGGGCATTCAATCTGGCACAACTGCTCTGGATTCCCCTGCTGCTTATTGCGGTTGTGTTCCTCGGCTTCACTGCCTATGCAACCAAGCTGTATGACAACTACATGAAAGTTCCGGCACTGTTTATCGTACCGGCCCTGGCAGTACTGTCACTGGTCGCGGTAGAACTGTACATGATGCTGAAGCAGCCGCTGAAGGCGTTTACGGCATCCTGTCTGACCGTTGTGTTGGTGGTGGTGACCGGTGTGGTCGGTCTCTTCCCGAACATGATTCCGTCCAGCATTGATCCAGCATTCAGCCTGACCATCTACAACTCATCCTCAAGCCAGTACACCCTCGCGATTATGACCGGGGTTGCGCTGATCTTTGTACCGATTGTTATTCTGTACAAGATTTGGGCCTACCGTATTTTCAGGGCTCCGGTTACCGACAAGGATGTTTTGGAAAATAGCGAAGCATACTAAGGGAGCGATTGGCTACCCGGTATAACCAAGGCCCCGGATACTGCTATCCGGGGCCTTCGTGCGTTTAAGACATCCAAGTACTTGCAGCGTAGCTACTTGGAGGTCTGAGTATATGT
>JBLIZM010000066.1:0-3633 GCA_048859855.1 Trichlorobacter sp. | reverse complement strand
GTGTGCCAATCGAGTCACACGGACGGATAGCGGCTTTAGATGCTTTGCCAGATAGAGCGCAGTGGCTTCACCTTCTACCGTAAAGTTTGTGGCGATAATGACTTCCTCAATATCAGTTTCCTGTACGCGTGTCAGGAGCTCCGCTATCCGTAAATCGCCAGGGTTGATCCCGTTGAGTGGTGAAATAGCTCCTTGTAGAATATGATATCTGCCGGTAAAAGCGTTACTTCGCTCGAGGGCCATCATATCCTGCGATGTCTCTACAACACACACCATGCGACTATCCCTGCTGCTCGCACAAATCGGACAGGGGGTCTGCTCTGTTAAGGCAAAGCAGATTGGGCAATCGTACACCTGTTCGCGGACAGCGGTCAGGGCTTCTGCGAGATCACGCATATGGTCAGGTGACTTAAGTAAATGAAAGGCAAGGCGCAATGCAGTGCGTTCACCTACACTTGGCAGCTTTTTAAGCTCACCAAGGAGTCGAGTCAAAGACGGAGCAAGTTGTAGCATAGAACAAGCACCAAATAAAACAATTTTTTAAAGTTATAGTCCGGTTAAAAACCGGCATTTAGCCGTACTCCGTGTACCGCGAAAAATCGGGTAGTTAGCGGAGACTATTACAGCTAGATTAAAAACCTAAAAGAGCCCCGGAAGATTCATGCCGCCGGTTATTTTAGACATTTCTTCTGATAGCTCTGCCTGTACCTTTTTGAATGCTTCATTCACGGCACTGGTAATCAAATCTTGGAGCATTTCGACATCGTTTGGGTCGACAGCTTCCGGTTTAATGGTGAGGCTGAGAATTTGATGCTTACCATTTACCAAAACCGTTACAGCGCCACCACCTGAGGTTGCCTCAGCTGATTTTTCAGCAGCCTCCTCTTGGAGCTTAGCCATTTTCTGCTGAATCATGTGAGCCTGTTTCATTATTCCTGCGAGCCCTTTTGACATTGCTTAGTACTCCTCCTGAATACGACGTTTTTTATGTGGTGCGGGATTGATTTCTATGGTTTCTGCTCCAAGCAGGGAGACAAGCGATTGATAGCATGGATGCTTTTCAATGGTTTGTTCCATAGATTCTTGCTGAGCTATTTCAGTAGTCTTTTTTTTTTCGGCAATCGAGCTGTCAACCAGGGTCTCCGGCTGACTGTTACCCATTGCGGTAATAATAATGCGGGGAGCCTGTCCGAGATACTCTTGGAGGATATCACGTAAACTCTCCAGCGTTGCTGTGTCTTGCATAGCGGTTAAGTAGTATGACTGCTCAGGAAAGCCGATTTCAATGGTTTCCTCTGACAAGCGAAGTGGCGTGCCGTGCTCAAGAATGGCAGCAACTGAAGGCTTTTTGCTCCGGCTGTGCTGGACAACCTTCTCCCAGCGGTTCTCTTCCTTTTTTTGAGGAGGGGGTTCTTGAGGGGAGGATGCGGTCGGTTGTGGGCGTGGTACCGTCTGACTGGTAGCTGACTGGGCGAACAGGCTGCCGCTCTTTGTTGCAAGCCCCGTCTCGAGGTGTTTAATTCGATCGAGTAGTTCAGGAACCGGCACGATAGGTTGTAGCTGGCTCATCTTAAGCAAAGCGAGCTCAAGATGAAGATGTTGAAAGGATGAACCCCCCATACCCCCCTCTGCCTTTAATAGCAGGCTGCAATGCCGCTCAAGCTCATAGGGAGTGCTTTCGCTTGCAAGGACCTTCAGTCGTTCCAGCTCTGTAGATGGGATGTCAAGAAGCAACTCCGGTTGCTTTGCGGCACTGACAATCAGGACAGCACGGAAAAATTCAATCAACTCCTGGGTGAACTGACGGATGCTATAGCCAACAGATCTGACCTGTTCGTTAATCTCGAGGAGCTGTTGCTGGTTATGGCTAAAGATTGCCTGTGCGAGGGTATAGAGAATAGTGCGATCCACGACACCGAGTAAGGTTGTCACGGAGTCTTCATCAACAGTACTACCACAGAAAGCAAGGACCTGATCGAGAGCGGTGATGGCGTCACGCATACTGCCGTCGCCTTTTCGTGCAATCATGGTTAAGGCGGATTCAGACACTGAAATTTGCTCAGTGTCGGTAATCTCTTTCAGGCGTGCCACAATCTTATTCAGCGGAACACGTTTGAAATCAAAACGTTGGCAGCGTGATAAAATAGTGATGGGAAGTTTGTGTGGTTCAGTTGTTGCGAAGATAAACTTTACATGGGGAGGCGGTTCTTCAAGTGTCTTCAGCAGCGCATTAAATGCGTTGTTAGACAGCATGTGTACTTCGTCAATGATATAAATTTTGTATCTGCAATGGGATGGGGCATAGCGGCTATTATCGCGCAGCTCCCGGATGTCATCAACCCCGGTGTTTGATGCTCCATCAATTTCAAAAACATCGGTACAGGTACCGTCGGTGATTTCCTTGCAGTTCGCACATTGGTTACAGGGTTCGCTGGCAGGTCCCTGTTCGCAATTCAGCGCTTTCGCCAAAATCCGTGCGGAACTGGTTTTGCCGACACCGCGGGCTCCAGTAAACAGGAACGCATGAGCCACACGTCCGCCCTCAATAGCATTTTTCAGTGTCTGACTTACATGGTCTTGACCGGTAAGCCCTGAAAATGTCTGGGGCCGGTATTTTCTGGCAAGAACTTCGTAGGACACGGAGGCTCCCTGTGTGATACCGAATACAAAAAAGACTTGTGAACATTATGGGTAGAGATGATAGCCGGGTTGGCTTGCGGCACACAGGGAAAACTGCTGCCGTTGCTTCCTTCCGGACCTGGCGGAATTCACAGTCTCCTGTTGCGCAAGGCCCGGCTATCATCTCTACCCACAATCCCACTACAGATTCAGAGGATATGAATAGTTACTGAATAGCATATGCTACTGGGGTTTGTCAAAAGCGGGTTGCAAAGCAAAACGGAGGCTGCATCATTATAGATACAGCCTCCGTATCGATGATTCTATGGCGGAGAGGCAGGGATTTGAACCCTGGGTACGGGGTTAGCGTACACACGATTTCCAATCGTGCTCCTTCAGCCACTCGGACACCTCTCCGTGAAATGAAACAGATATAATAAATTAAAGCGAATGTCCAGCCTTTAATCTCTATGCTGTCTGACTCTGGTGAAGTGCTTGGTCGATATCAGCAATCAGGTCATCAATATGTTCAATCCCGACAGAAAGTCGTATCAGGTCCGGGGTGACGCCAGTTGATTTTTGCTGTTCCTCCGATAGTTGTCGATGGGTCGTACTTGCGGGGTGTAGCACGCATGAACGAGCATCACCGACATGTACGACAAGTGCGACAAGCTTACAGGCCTCCATAAAGCGTTTCCCCGCGGGCGCGCCTCCTTTAATACCAAAGGTTAGTAAGCCGCTTTGGCCGTTCGGTAGGTAGCGCTGGGCAAGTTCATTGCTAGGATGTCCGGTGAGTCCGGGGTAGCAGACCCAGCTAACCTGGGGGTGTCCTGAGAGATAGCGTGCTAGTGCAAGTGCGTTTTCGCTATGCCGTTGCATTCTCAGTGGGAGCGTTTGTAGCCCATGGTAGAACAGAAATGCGTTTAAAGGAGCAACGGTTGCCCCCAGATCACGCATTAGTTGTACGCGTGCCTTTACAATGTAGGCTGCAGGGCCAAACGAAGAAACATATTG
>JBLIZM010000065.1:0-2621 GCA_048859855.1 Trichlorobacter sp. | reverse complement strand
ACACTGGCCAGCGGAATTGCCTGGGTACCCGTATATCCACACAAACGGGCAGCAAGGAGCAGCATGGCTGGGCGAATACGCTTACCACCACTGGCCAACACATACTCGCCTACCTTACGGATCAGGGGCACCTCAGACTCGAGGTCCTTACGGAACTGTTCTTCAACCTGTCTGAGATCCTGACCTATCAGTTCGAGCGCTGCCTGCATGTGATTCCTTGTCTGTGTGAGATATCGTCAGATATTACTGACCCCACCCCTGCTTGTCAAAGTATTTCTGGCCAAAACAACTCTCTGGTGCTCGGAAAAACCATACGACAAACCGGCTGGTTAGAACCATTGATGTAAAATAAAACGTGCATTCTCGGGGACAGACGTATATGCTTCAGACAACGCATTTTAACGATAACCATTAGGAACATCATGCATTTTACCGATTTACCCCTACCGGCCACACTCATGGCCGGAATTCAGCAGACCGGCTTTACCACCCTGACCCCAATTCAGGAGCAAACCCTCCCCTACGCACTTGATGGCCGTGATGTTGCGGGACAGGCCCAAACAGGCACCGGCAAGACCGCCGCCTTTTTAATCGCGCTGTTCACCCGCTTGTTAACCCAGCGGGCCACCCAACCCGGTAATCCCCGCGCTCTTATCCTGGCACCAACCAGGGAGCTGGTTGTTCAGATTGAAAAAGATGCCCAGGCACTCGGCAGAGAGTGCGGCCTGGTCATTCAGGCAATCTATGGTGGTATCGACTATATGCAACAACGTCAGGCGCTCAAGGATGGAGTCGATGTCATCATTGGCACCCCCGGACGTCTGATTGATTACCTTAAACAAAAGATTTATAGCTTAAAAGGTATTGAAGTCCTGGTAATCGACGAGGCTGACCGGATGTTCGATATGGGATTTATTCCGGATCTTCGGTTTATTCTGCGCCGACTCCCCCCCTATGATCGTCGTCAGAACTTTCTCTTTAGTGCGACACTGAACCAGCGCGTCAAGGAGCTTTCCTACGAATTCATGAACCTGCCGGTACCGGTATCGGTTACGCCTGAGGTTGTCACTGCCGAGCGGGTCGACCAGAGTCTGTATCATGTCGCTCGCCATGAAAAGCTTCCACTGCTCCTTGGCCTGTTAGCACGGGGTGGTATGGAGCGTACGATTATTTTCATAAACACCAAGCGTGAAGCAGAGCGCCTGCAGGCCCTTTTGGAAGTAAACAGTTATCGTAGTCGCATCCTCTCTGGTGATGTTGACCAGAAAAAACGCTTACGGATTCTTGAACAGTTCACCACCGGTGAATTACCGATCATGATTGCTACGGACGTTGCATCGCGGGGCCTACATATTGATGGTGTGACCCACGTTGTGAATTAGGATCTTCCCCAGGATCCTGAGGACTATGTCCATCGAATCGGCAGAACAACACGCGCAGGTGCCAGTGGTCAGGCGATCTCATTCGCTGATGAAGATGGTGCCTTTTGTATTGAAGGGATTGAACAGTTCATTTCTGACAAGATTCCGGTAATCTGGCCTGAAGACAGTGATTTTGCCACTGGCTTTATTACTAAGATTCCCCACAGCCAGACAAAGCATCCTAAAACACCACTAACCCATCAGCGAAAAAAGCGTCAGGGGTCTTCAGCACAATCAGGACAGCATCATCCGGCACCAGCTCCTGCCGATCCAGCTGCTGCTGATGCCGAGCGCAAGCAGAAACGTCGACGGCGCCCTAAAAAGCCTAACAACACGGCAACAAAAGGTTAATACGGCAGGCCTGACACAAGATGGATATCAATAAAATACGGGGGATGGTCGCTGACCATCCCCCGTATCATTTGTTAGAACGTTACCGTTATTAGCCGCGCTGAACCGTCTCCACCAAATACCGGCGTATTGCCTCTAGGTCAGCCGGTAAGTGATCACAGCGCGTTTCCAACCCAAACAGCGTACTAATCTCAGCAGGCAAGGGAACTTCTTCACCGGTAGCCTCTTGAACAGCATCCCCAAACTTAGCAGGATGAGCCGTTGCCAAACAGACAACCGGGACAGCACCTGCACAGCTCAAGCCAGCCTTGACACCAACCGCAGTATGCGGATCAAGCAAATACCCGGTTTGTTTTTTAAACAACTGTATCATGGCCAACGTCTCATCACGCCCCACCGAACACGATGCGAATTCTGCTTGTACCTGTGTGAGCTGCTCTTGTGTAATGGTAATACGTCCCTGCTCCTTGAGTTCAGTAAAGGCGGCCTGAACCGCAAGGGGATTTTGGTCAAATAGATAGAACAGGTATCGCTCGAAGTTTGAAGCGACCTGAATATCCATCGAAGGTGAGAGGGTCTGAACCACTTCACCAACGGAATAGTCTCCATTCGTAACAAAACGAGTGAGGATGTTGTTTTCATTGGTAGCAAGAATCAACTTTTCAATCGGTAGGCCCATCTTCTTTGCAACATAGCCTGCAAAAATATCGCCGAAGTTACCGGTTGGGACCGAGAAGGAAATCGGAGCGCCATCGTTTGAAACTCTTGACCAGGCATAGAAGTAATAGACCACCTGCGCGAGCACTCGCGCCCAGTTGATGGAGTTGACCGCACCAAGGTTATACTGCT
>JBLIZM010000064.1:0-2126 GCA_048859855.1 Trichlorobacter sp. | reverse complement strand
TAAGGACTTGGTTACTAAGGTAAGTCTGAAATCTATTCATGCTGCTATGTTGGCTATTATGGAAAAACTGTGTAGTTACACCGTGCAGTTTATTCTGACTATCAACTCCAAACCAGCCAGAGTAATCGGTTGGGCTGCTTTGCGACCAGGTGACTCTAGAGCACACGGTGCCGACTACACTTGGATAGAAGATAGTAATGTAACATTACAGGAGCTTAATACCAGATATAAATTAAGAATCCAACTGGACATGGCTGATCTATCTGGCATGTCGGTTAAGCACCACGCCAGAAGTAAAGCGCACTATGATACTTCTTTAGAATTTTTGGGTGATGGTAAAGCTATTGCGAAATACCGTATGACACAAACGGATCTTCGCTTTGGTATTACTCGTGATGATTCAGAGATCGATCTGGATGCTCTTCTTTCTAAAGATATCCTGGATGGTTTTTATCCTCCAGCGTGGGCACCTAAACCTTAACAAAGAGGGAGGGGTAAAACCCTCCCTTATGTCTTTATTTACCTTTTAAATCAAGTATATGACTAATCAGATGCTATCTCTATTTCCGAAGGTAGCATCTTTATTTATATGACACTCGGCGGACCTAAAACCTGTTCTTTAACTGTCCCTGTCAGAACTCTGGATATTCTACCAACGGTAGATCAGCTTAACCATAACCAGTGGGTTGTCGCCAGAATTCCTTGGCCTATTTCGAATGAGGACCTTCGAGATTTCTTTCAAGATCATTTTAAGCGTAAGGATTAGAAGATGGCAATTATTACGGTAGTTCCACTGGAAGACAATAAAGTAAGAGCTACTTTTGAAGCTCCAGTGAATATCAACGTGTTCGATGTGATGATGTGTAAACTGGGTGTCGAAGTTGAACCCGGTATCCAGATCACACATCTCGAAGTGGTAGAAACACCTGAACCCAGTATCGGTATCGTGTGCGATACTCCGGCTGATGTAAGTATCCCTTGTCCTGGTGGTAACTGTACTCTCTCTGTAGGTAGCGTTATACCTGACGTGGCTTTCAGTTCTATCCCGGTAGGTGGTTTCGGTGATGGTAAACTGGTCCTGGACATTTCGTATGCGCCGGTATGATTAGGAGGAGGGTTGCCCCTCCTCTTATGCTATGATTTTAATAAGGGGGTATATATGGCTATTGTCGACGGTGAATTGTTGGAACTCATTAACGAAGCAAATCACGGTAAGATAAAGGCCGGTGAATTGAAAGTTATCGATGTAAAAGTAGTTGATTCTAAAGCAGCTTTTTTTGAAACTGGTGTTACCGTAACCAGAATAGATAACTCTGATATAAAGGGTGCTGTCCAATTAAGGTATAGCCGTAATCGTTTAAACTGGATTCTCAAAATAAAGAATCCGGTAATCACTCTACCCCTATCTAGTTTAACTAACTCAAAAGCTTTGGCTGAGGCTTTAGCAGCCAAGTATGCTGTCAATATACCGGTGGAACATATTGACTACAGAGTAATTCAAACTTCGCCAGAAGGTATTATCGCTAATATCAAAATAACCGAAGATGATTTATTGTGGTTAGGCGATATCGATGTCCAGGTAGATTTTTATTTTCCTGATGCACCAACGGATGGCAAATCTTATATATGGATAAAAGATGGTTGGGTTGAGACATCCTCTCGCGCTGAGGTGGATGCTAAGGTGGCGAGTTATGTCAGAGATTAAGGATGATGCCCCAGACACCGGTCTAGGGTATTTGAGAAAAGATGGGGAGTGGGTTGAAGGTTATCCTAAACCCGTGTTAGACCAATTCCTAGCTAAGGTTAAAGCTACTGCTGATACTACAGCAGAAGCCTTAGAACAGGCTAGGGTTATATTGGCCGACCCGGCACGTATCACAGATGCTCCGACCGATGGTCACAGATACGTGCGTGTAAACAGGGAATGGGTGAAACTACCTGACCCTTATAAACTAATAAAAGAACACCCATCGGACATGTGGTTCTGTCCACATAACCTGGGAAAGATCCCTAGAGTCAGTGTATTCTCTCTAGGTGGAGTTCAGGTGGAAGCTGAGATAGAGCATCCTACTGAAAATATGACTGTAGTTAAATTTACTGTACCCTTTGCTGGGTATGTGATCTGC
>JBLIZM010000063.1:0-6303 GCA_048859855.1 Trichlorobacter sp. | reverse complement strand
GAAGAAACATATTGTATCCCATGATAGCTTTGATCTGGCTCTGTTAGCTCTGGGAAGGAACCGTTTGCCCAGTTGAAGGTTCCCCCATCAACAATAACCCCGCCTACGCTGGTTGCGTGGCCATCGATATATTTTGTCGCTGAATGTACTACGATATCAGCACCGTGCTCGAACGGACGACAGAGGTACGGTGTTGCCATGGTATTGTCGACAATCAGGGGAACCTGTTTATGCTTGGCAATGCGGCTGAACTTTTCAAAATCAAGAACATTGAGGCCAGGGTTTCCAATAGTCTCCGCATACAGCGCACGGGTTGTTGGTCTGAATGCCGCCATAATTTCATCTTCCGAGGCATCTGGGTGAACAAAGGTGACCTCAATGCCAAGCTTTGGAAAGGTTGCTGCAAATAGGTTGTACGTCCCGCCATAGAGTGTGCTTGATGTCACAATATGTTGCCCTGCCTGGCAGATATTGAGCAGGGCGAGGGTTATTGCTGCCTGTCCTGAGGCCGTGGCCATTGCGGCAACCCCTCCCTCCATTGCAGCAATCTTCTTTTCAAAAGCATCAGCCGTCGGGTTGGCGAGTCGTGTGTAGAAAAAACCTGGTGCTTCAAGATCGAATAGTTTCGCCACGTAATCTGCATTGTCATACTTGAACGTGGTGCTCTGTACGATCGGTACGATACGAGGATCACCCGCCTTGGGGTCATACCCGGCTTGGATCGCTTGTGTTTCTATTTTCCATGTATTGCTCATTTTCGTTACTCCTTTGGCAGGATTCTTGACTATTATTCAAAAGAATCCTTTCGATGTCAAAGTATATCGTATTTTACACAAGTATTACACTGAATCTTATGCCGGGTGTGTTAGTGGTTTATCGTGTAGAATCCAAGGTGTGATGAGGAGATCCTTCATATGCATAAGCCATTAACGATAGGTAAGTATACCGTCCTCTATCCTGTTATTCAGGGGGGAATGGGAGTCCGTATTTCAGGGGGAAGCCTCGCAGGACACGTTGCCCGGTGTGGCGGTGTAGGGTTAGTGGCTGCTGCGGGTATCGCGCTTAATAGTGAACACTATACGGGTAAAAACTATTTTCAGGCCGAGTTGCTGGCTTTCAAGGACGAGATTGCCAAGGCTCGTGCTATTGCACCTAATGGCGTTATAGGGGTGAACGTTATGGTTGCCCTGTCAGATTTCGGCCCACTGGTGGAGGCGGCTGTTGATGCGGGTGCCCAGGTGATCGTGTGCGGTGCTGGCCTTCCCTTAAATCTCCCAGAACTTACCCAGCGTGCGCCTGACGTGGCCTTAGTGCCAATAGCATCGTCGCTACGGGCGGCCCAGTTGATCGCTCGGACCTGGGATAAGCGCTACCACCGTCTCCCGGATGCTGTTGTTGTTGAGGATCCGGAAACAGCCGGTGGTCATCTTGGGGAGAAAATTGAGCATATTGGTACTGGTGAATATGATCAGTATGCAACCATCCGGGCAATCAAGCAGTTCTTTATTGATGAGTATCAAAAGGAGATTCCGGTTATCGCCGCTGGCGGGATTTGGGATCGTTCTGATTTGGAGCATGCGCTACGTGAAGGTGCCGATGGTGTTCAGATGGCATCACGATTTGTATGCACCGAGGAATGTGATGCCGCGGATGAGTTTAAGCAGGCCTATCTTGCCTGTAGCCGTGATGATATCGGTTTGTTGATGTCTCCGGCTGGCCTGCCTGGTAGGGCAATCGTTACCAATGCTGCAAAGATTAGGCAGTATGACCTTGAGAACAAGACCCCCTGTAGGATGGGATGTTTGAAAAAATGTTCTTATAAAGAATCGGGGGAGCGTTTTTGTATAGTAACAGCCCTTGATCGTGCGCAACGGGGCAATACCGAGACCGGTCTTGTTTTTTGCGGGACCAATGCTTGGAAGGCGAACCGTATCAGTACAGTTCAAGAAGTATTTGACGAATTGTTTGGATAAGATCTACGGCAGTATGCGTTATGTAAAAAGGCGACCATTGGTCGCTTTTTTACATTGAAGTGGCTAAAAAGTATTGCAAAGATTGATGGTTGCGAGTATATCAATAAAAATTGATCTTATTAGTGGGATAGCGTGATATATGTTGGTTTCAGTATTTAAAGCCCTAGCGGATGTAAGTCGACTGCGTATTGTTGGCGTTTTGTTGCATGGTACGTTTACCGTGCAGGAACTCACAACGATTCTTGGGGTTGGACAGTCCCGTATATCATGGCACCTAAAAATACTTACGGATGCAGGGCTCTTGTCGGTTAATCGACAAGGAACGTGGCATTACTACCAGCTTTCCGAAAGCCATGAGATATTCAATGCGGTGAGAGAGCTTGTAGAGCGAGAGTTGCCAGGGATTCCCGAGTACGTGGCCGACTGTCAAATTGTTGCCCGGATATTTGATGAGAGAAGGACACGGAGCCGGTCGTTTTTTGATACGGTGGCAACACAATGGGACGTGCTCGCAAGAACACTCTTGCCGATGCCTGAATATGAGCCAGCGCTGTTAAGCTTGCTTCCGTGTTGTGACCGGCTTGCTGAGGTGGGGGTTGGTACAGGCGCCTTGTTGGTCAGCCTCGCGGAAAAGGCTTCATCGGTTATCGGTGTCGATCACTCGCCTGCGATGTTGGATGAAGCAAAACGTAAGGCCGGTCAGTTCAGGCCTGGCGGGATTGATTTTCGTTTAGGTGATATGCATCACCTACCATTTCCGGATGCGGATCTTGACAGTGTTGTCCTGAATATGGTTCTGCATCACGCAGCGGAGCCACAAGTGGTACTCAGGGAGATGCGGAGAGTATTACGTCCTGGCGGTCTGCTTTTGTTGGCTGAGTTGCAACGTCATGATAATGAATCAGCACGAGAACAGCTCGCTGATCAGTGGCTTGGATTTGATGGCTCAGAGCTGAATGGTTGGTGCATGGGGGCAGGATTTCGGTCTTGTGAATGTATTAATGTGCCAACGAGTGCAATAGGGCAGACGCCGGTTCAAATTTTACGTGCATATGCGTAGTATAGACAGAGAGGATAAATTGATGAAAATGGATTGTGCTGTTGTTGACATGGGGCTTGCAGGATGGGGACGTAAGGAAATTGCCATAGCTGAGACGGAGATGCCTGGTCTTATGGCTATTCGTGACGAATTTGCGCAAACACAACCGTTGAAAGGTGCGCGTATTACTGGATCACTCCATATGACGATCCAGACCGCCGTGTTAATTGAAACTCTGTGCGCGCTTGGTGCTGAGGTTCGCTGGGCCTCGTGCAATATCTTTTCTACCCAGGATCATGCCGCTGCTGCGATTGCTGACTCAGGGATTGCCGTTTTTGCCAAAAAAGGTGAGAGCCTCGAGGAATACTGGGACTACACCCATCGTATTTTTGAATGGCCTGATGGTGGGTTCTCAAACATGATTCTTGACGATGGTGGAGACGCAACACTGCTTTTACATCTTGGTACCCGTGCAGAACAGGACCAGACGATTCTTGCGAACCCAACCTCTGAGGAAGAGGAGGTATTATTTGCTGCCATCCGGACTCGCCTGAAGACAGAGCCAACCTGGTATTCTGATCGGATTACCCATATTCAAGGGGTAACTGAAGAAACAACGACAGGGGTGCACCGCCTCTATCAGATGCATGAGCGTGGAGAACTGCGTTTCCCGGCAATCAATGTGAATGATTCCGTGACCAAGTCAAAGTTTGACAACCTGTATGGTTGCCGTGAATCCCTCGTTGATGGCATCAAACGCGCAACTGACGTTATGATTGCTGGTAAGATTGCCGTTGTCTGTGGTTATGGTGACGTTGGTAAAGGGTCTGCTCAGGCATTGCGTGCACTGTCTGCCCAGGTTTGGGTCACCGAAATCGACCCGATTTGTGCGCTTCAGGCTGCCATGGAAGGATATCGCGTTGTGACCATGGATTATGCTGCGGACAAGGCAGATATTTTCGTGACCTGTACCGGTAACTTCCATGTTATCACCCATGAACATATGAAAGCGATGAAGGACCAGGCAATCGTTTGTAACATCGGTCACTTCGATAATGAGATTGAAGTCGCTGCGCTTGAAGGGTATCTCTGGGATGAGATTAAGCCGCAAGTTGACCATATAACGCTGCCATCCGGGAACAAGATTATTCTGCTTGCAAAAGGCCGGTTGGTTAACCTTGGTTGTGCGACAGGTCACCCAAGTTATGTTATGTCATCTTCTTTCGCGAATCAGACGATTGCCCAAATAGAGCTCTTTAATAATCCCGGCGCCTATCCGGTTGGGGTCTACACCTTGCCGAAACATCTGGATGAGAAGGTTGCACGCCTACAGCTTAAAAAACTAAATGCTCAGCTGACGCAATTAACCGATGAACAGGCATCATACATCGGGGTTCCGGTTGTGGGGCCATATAAGCCGGATCATTATCGCTATTAATGGGTGGTTGTCGAGACGTTAAGAAGGGGTGACCTTTGAGTGATATGCAATGCAGACCCGGGTGTGCTGCATGTTGTATTATCCCTTCGATCAGCTCCGCAATACCGGGGATGCCGCAGGGTAAGCCTGCGGGCGTCCGCTGTATTCAGCTTGATACACGTGGCTATTGTATGATTTTTGCTTCACCGCTACGTCCACGTGTTTGTAGGAATTTTAGGCCAACCCTCGAAACATGTGGAAAAAACACAGATGAGGCGGTTGAATTGTTACGGCTACTTGAGAGTAGTACAATGCCTGATTAGGAAGGGCCGGTTATGGCTAAAGAGCTGTATGTTGGGCATTTGCCCTATGAGATTACGAATGATGAATTGAAAACCCTTTTTGCCGTTGCAGGTACTGTAACGTCAGTCCATGTTATTACGGATCCAGTAACTGGTAAGTCAAAAGGATGTGGGTATGTCCGTATGGCAACCGAGGACCAGCTGCAGGAGGCGATTACCTGCCTCGATGGCGCGCTTGTTGGAGAACGGCTGATTAGTGTCAGTATTGCTCGTCCCCAGAAAAGTGTTGTTGCCACGAAGGGAAGAGGCGGTCGTCCTGGGCGTCCACAAGGGAACCGTCGATGAACCTGACGCCGGCAATGCTCTATGGGGTTTTTGCCGTAAACGGCCTACTGATCCTGATTGATGTCACTATCGGATATCGTCTGGCGCCGGTTATGTTTAAGGTCGCCGGCGGTGACGAAGATGATGCCGAACATGGTGTTCGTCGGATTAGACGATTGCTGGCGCTCGTGGTCGGTACCTATATGTTTTTTAATTGCTATGGCCTGTTTAATCAACGGCCGGGAATACTTTTGTTTGTGACGATATTTGTGGTGGTTGATATGGCGGGGCAACTGTATATCAATCACCGCTATGCTCAAGCTAATAGACACCAATAATAACTACGTTAACGAAGGGGAATTACCATGGCTGAACAATTTATTTTTACATCAGAATCTGTTTCGGAAGGACACCCTGATAAAGTTGCAGACCAGGTTTCAGATAGCATTCTGGATGCTATTTTAGAAAAGGATCCGCATGCCCGTGTCGCATGTGAAACCCTTGTAACCACGGGAATGGTTGTTATCGCCGGGGAGATCTCCACTTCAGCGGTCGTAAATTATTCAGAAATTGCCCGTCAAACCATTAAGGAGATCGGTTACTGTGGTTCGGAAACCGGCTTTGATTATGAAACCTGTGCGGTTTTGGTTTCTCTTGATAGGCAGTCACAGGATATTTCCCAGGGAGTTACCGAGGGAGAGGGGTTGCACACTGACCAGGGAGCCGGCGATCAGGGGTTGATGTTTGGATATGCCTGTAATGAGACACCTGAATTAATGCCGATGCCGATACAGCTTTCCCACCGGTTGGTCGAGCGACTTGCTGAAGTACGCAAAACAGGTGTACTGACGTTTTTACGCCCAGATTCAAAATCTCAGGTTTCTGTTGAGTATGTTGATGGGCGCCCGAGTCGTGTTCATACCATTGTTATTTCCACTCAGCATACCCCAGAGGTCAGTCATGAAGAAATCGTTGCTGGCGTTATGAAGCATGTTGTTACATCGGTTGTTCCAGCAGAGTTGCTGGATGAGCAGACCAGGTATTTTATCAATCCAACCGGTCGCTTTGTTGTCGGTGGACCGATGGGGGACTGTGGTTTGACCGGCAGAAAAATTATTGTTGATACCTACGGTGGTATGGGAAGGCACGGTGGTGGAGCGTTTTCAGGCAAGGACCCATCAAAGGTTGATCGGTCTGCAGCATATATGGGACGCTATGTTGCTAAAAACCAGATCGGAAGAGCACACG
>JBLIZM010000062.1:0-4488 GCA_048859855.1 Trichlorobacter sp. | reverse complement strand
CAGGGAGGGTATGACTTCCCGTTTGTCATGGAACGAGCGATCGAGTCCATCCACTACCAGTTCTTTGACAATAGTGTAGGTCAAACGGGCATCACTGGTTATAACGCTGGGGTAGAACTGCTGGTCAATCATGGTGCCGGTTTGGTCAAAGAGCATTTCGGCAGTCATGGTCAGGCGGTCCACGGCAGGATTTAAGGAACAGATGCCGTTAGAGAGTCGTTCTGGCAGCATCGGTATGCAGCGGTCAGGGAAATAGACAGAGGTCCCCCTGACCAGTGCCTCACGGTCAAGTTCGGAGCCGGGGCGCACATAGTGTGAAACATCGGCAATCGAAACCCAGAGTCGATAGTGGTCACCTTCACGGGCGATCGAGACCGCATCATCGAAATCGCGGGCCGTTTCACCATCGATGGTGACGGTTAAACGTTTGCGTAAATCGACCCGGTCACGTAAATCATCCCGGCTGATCTGGTCAGGAACCAGTTCCGCTTCGCGCAGCTGGCTGTCGCTAAAGCTGAAGGGAAGGTTGTGACTGTGGATAACGGTCATTACTTCAACATCCGGATCATCCGGCCAACCAAGAATTTCAGTGATGCGACCTTCGGCTGGACGCCCGCCAACCGGCCAGCGGGTTATGGCTACCACGACCTGCTGGCCATCGACTGCTGCCTGCACAGATCCTGCGGTGATGATAACCGGTGTTGCAACCCGTTGGTCCTCTGGGATAAGCAGGGCGCCACGGCTGGTGAACTGGATCCTCCCGACCATGCTTGCATGGGCACGGGTTACGATTGTGGTTATCCGCCCTTCACGCCGTTGCTGCCCTTGATAGCGGCTACGCTCTGCTTTAACGGTGACCGTGTCGCCGTGCATGGCGCTTCCGATCGCTTTAGCCGGGACGAAAACATCTTCACTGCCATCGCCGACCCGGACAAACCCATAGCCGTCACGATGGAGACTAAGGGTACCGGTGATGGTGCCGGTTGTGCTGGCACCGGCGAGGGTGTAGCGGTTACCGCGACTCCGGACAACCTCCCCGTCACGAACTAACCCTTCTAAAAGCCGCTTGAGCTCACGGTTTGCTGGGCGTCCTCCCAGCGCCCGCAATATGGCGGCGTAGGGGAGAGATTCGCTTTCACGTTTCAAAAGGGAGAGTATGTCAGCTCGTTCAATCATGGGAAGTAATTGTGGAACGTTGTGGCATGAATTGCAAGAGCGATGTGAGGTGTCGTTGAATCAAGTTTGTAATTATGGAGTGTGGTTCCGTGAATTGCACGGATGGAGTGCCCGTACATTTTAATGCTCTTTGGCGGCAATACAAAATAAAGCACTATTATATCAGAATGTTAAGATGTTTTATGCGTAATAGCATCTTACGCCCCGCTGATATGATTGTCTGTGAGATCCAACACGTCGGGAGCCAGCATTTGTCTGGCTTCCAATTCTTTATATGATACCTGTATGCCGATGAAAACTATGGCCGTTTATATCGAATACTTTCAAAACAATAATTTCATTGCTGTATTCGGTAAAAAAATTTGCGATTCTCCAAGGGGCTGCGGAAAAAAGGTAGCAAAAGCGTATCTAGTGAAGAAAGCCAAAAGGCCCTTGAACTTCAAGGGCCTTTTGGCTTGGATCAGAGCGATCCGGAATATCTTATGGAGGCGACGAGCGGATTTGAACCGCCGCCTCCAAGCTTTTGTAAGATAACGATTATATGTAGCTTCTTGTTCGTAGTGCGTCCGACGTCGTTCATTGTTTGTAGCAAATCTTGTAGCAGTTTGTAGCATAAAACAGTTGCCATGTCGATGACGACCATGGAGTATTAGATCATCACCTCAAGACCCTTGCGATCGAGGATATTTAGTAATTTCAGCGAAGGACCACCGGGATGCTTTTCACCGCCTTCCCATTTCTGAATAGTTGAAAGGCTGGTGTTGAGCATTGAGGCCAAGACAGCCTGGCTGATCCGATAACGCTTGCGTAATGTTTTGATCTGTTCAGGCGTATAGTCTGTCACTGTCGGGACGCACAGCGCCTCATATTTATCCATTGATCGCTTGTCAATAAAGCCGAGACGATGTAGGTCTGATGCAGCTTCATGAACAGCAGAAAGAATTGAGCTGTTATTTTTTTTCATGGTTCACCTCCAGCAGGGCGCCGTCGTCGAGCGCCTGCCCGATCTGATCGTCTGTTAGCCCTAACAGGTCTGCTGCGAGCATTTTCAGAGCTTCCAACTCTTTGTTCGATATGTTTGCTCGGTCATTCTTCTCAAAGCCGAACATGAATATCCATCGATCCTGGCGATTGCTCGCCAACAAGGTTCTGACGCTGCCGCTTTTGCCGCGACCTGGCAGGGCAACCCTCTTCTTGTAGAACCCACCGCCCAAATCCGCGTCAATCAGACCTTGCATCATCTCCCCAACAGCATCCACAAGGAGTTTGTCGTTTATGGCTGTCTTTTTGAAACAGCGGCTGAATGCTCTGGTTTTGAGGATCATGGTGCGAGAACTATACCACCTGGTGATATATAAATCAAGAATCATCACCGCCCCGACAGTAACCCCAACAAAATAATTTGGTGGGGCGTAAAAAAACTTCCGTAATCCTGCAGTCGAGATATTGTATCAATGCTCAATGCGCAGTGACGCACCGGTCTGATGAAACGGCCAAAAACCACCGTTTATGGGCTTCAATGGCATAAGTGTGGCTCATAAACTTAACACTTTGATCTATAAATTAGGTGGCACTGTCGAGGCGGTCTCTGTTGGTGATGATAGCTCTGTATAGCGTTGGCAAAAGCTTCATGGGAAGTCGTGTCGCCCTGTGTAAGATCGATAAGAGCCTGACAATGCTCTGCCTCAAAGCGCAGTAGCTTCAGGCAGGCCTGTTGGTAGCCCTTGCCCTCGGGCGATAAGTTGAAGACGTTTTTTGCGAGCGACTCCATATCGGTTGTATCGTATTGCGAAAGCTGATCAATAATCAGGTGTTGGCTCGCAGGTCCTGAGGCACGCTCATGCGAAAATAGTAGATGCTGCCGCGTTTGTAAAGATAGGTCATGGCGTTCGTTCCTTGTAGCAAATCCTGTAGCAGTTCGACGGATCACTACGAAGGAACGAAAAAAGGCCTGATATAATCAGGCCTTACAATTTTTTGGAGGCGACGAGCGGATTTGAACCGCTGAATAAAGGTTTTGCAGACCTCTGCCTTACCACTTGGCTACGTCGCCTTAAAAGGATATTCTCTATACCGTAGAGTAGGTAATACTGTCAAGTTAGAAAATAATGGTTTGACTCTAGACAGTACCCATTGTGCATGATAAATACTAAGATTACCCATTCATGTGACAACATGGAGGAAACGATTTCTCAAAAGGAGAGTCCGTAGCATGTCAGGCCATAATAAATGGAGTACCATCAAACACAAAAAAGGTGCCGCCGACGCAAAGCGTGGCAAAATTTTCACCAAAATAATCAAGGAAATTTGCGTTGCCGCCAAACTGGGTGGTGGTGATCCCACAGCGAACCCACGCCTCCGGACTGCGATTGATAAGGCCAAGGGCGAGAATATGCCGAAGGACAACATTGAACGTGCCATTAAAAAGGGTACGGGTGGCATGGAAGGGGTTGTCTATGAGGAGATCGTGTACGAGGGGTATGGCCCAAACGGTGTTGCGGTATTGGTTGAGGTCATGACTGATAACCGTAATCGCTCCGTCTCCGAAGTACGGAGTATTTTCTCCAAGTGTAACGGTAACATGGGTGAAGCCGGTTGCGTGGCTTGGATGTTCGATAAAAAGGGATTACTGGTTTTTGATACCACGGTTGATTTTGACGCTCTGTTTGAGGCAGCGCTTGAGGCGGGTGCCGATGATGTGGCGGAAGAGGATGAGCAGTACGAAGTAACCACTGAACCGTCAGCCTTTATCGAGGTGAGGGAGGCGCTGGCAGCCAAAGGGTTTGTGCCGGTCTCAGCCGAAGTAACCATGGTTCCCCAGACGCTGGTTGCCCTGGACGGAAAGCATGCTGAGAGCATGCTGAAGATGATGGACCGTCTTGAAGACTGTGACGATGTCCAGAATGTGTATGCTAACTTTGACATCTCAGCGGAGGAGATGGAAAAGCTGATGTAACTGCGTATGGATCGGAGGGGTGCCATGGAAAAAGCGACCTTTGCTGCAGGCTGTTTTTGGGGTGTTGAAGAGGCGTTCTACGAAACGTCTGGTGTGAATGCCAGCCGGGTAGGGTATACCGGCGGGACACTGGATCAACCAACCTATCAACAGGTCTGCACCGGCACCACCGGTCATGCCGAGGCGGTCGAGGTTGTCTTCGACCCGGAAAAGATCAGCTATCAGGCCCTGGTTGAGCTGTTCTTCACCATCCACGATCCAACCCAAAGAAACGGGCAGGGGGTTGATATCGGCCCCCAGTATCGCTCGAGTATTTTCTACCACGATGAACAGCAGCGCCAGATTGCCGAGCAGGT
>JBLIZM010000061.1:0-2513 GCA_048859855.1 Trichlorobacter sp. | reverse complement strand
ACGACGCTCTGCCGATCTTTGTTTGAATGCTCTCTGATCATCCTGGTCGATCAGGTCATCAGCCTGTTGATCGATGAAATCACGGCGACTGTCACTAAGAGGCAGCGGTTCTCGATCATCCACCTCTTCTGTCTGGTGGTTTTGGGGAAGACGTCCCTGCCGAAGCACGATTGTCGTTACCCGCTCATCTGAGAAAGTACGATTAATTGCCTGTCTGATATCCTCACGCATAAAAAGAAGCTGCTGCATCCAGGGAGCGCTATTAACCGTGAGGGTTAGCGTACCTTGAATCAAGCGGAGCGGCCGACAACAGCGGGCTAGATCACGGCCAACAATTTCCTCCCACCGCATCCAAATAGTCAGGTCCTTGAGACGCTCACTTAAAGCCGTCGGCATGCCGGGACCAAAAAGCAGTTGCCGTATGGGGGTCGCCTTACTTCTCGGACGGTTGCGCATAGCGATTCCGGGCTCTGCGGAAACGGGCTCCAATAACCTGCCCACCGATAGCCGCTAAGAGTGTAAATGGTATAAACTTCCAGCCAAAGCCGGCAAGGTGACGCATATGCACTACCAACGGGATCGGCAGATGAGCCATGAGCAGCCAGGGGATTGAGAATTTACGAAACGATTCACGGATATAGCCACACGGGATACTTACGGCGAACGCAGCGATAATCAGGAGTACGAGATTGATAGAGTCTTGCATGAATGGGCCCTTTTAGGCATAGTAGAAACAGACGTTTCGTTTGTCAACAGCACAGACTCGCTTTATCAAAAGGAATTATTCAATAGTATGCTTCAACTTGTGGATGACGGACAGTTTCTAGCCGTATTCAATTCAACCCATCGTGTTCTTGCCGCAGAAGGAGTGCTTAAGGGACAACGGATTTCGATGTTACTAATCCCTGCCCCCCGATCACTGCAAACCGACTGCGGCTTGGCAATACGGATTTCTCCTGATGACCATGACAGGGTTATAGCGTTGCTCCGTGACCATCACCTCTTACCGGCCTATCTCTGCCGTTGTGATGGCGACCATTTTACCATAACCGAGGAGTTTTCACCATGACGACCATTGACTGCACCGGGCAGAGCTGCCCAGCCCCTGTTATCGCCACAAAGCAGGCTCTGGAGCGCACACCGGACGGTGTCTGCATTACGGTTGACCTGGGAGCACCCCATGAAAATGTAACCCGATTCGCCCATAATCGTGGGTATCAGGTAGTGGAGCAGTTGGCCAGTGATCGGGTCACACTGATTATCAGCCGTGAAGGATCGATTGCCGCCCCCACCACTTCCCCAGCTTCAGTCGAAACAATCGGTGGTGATCGGGTCCTCCTGATTACGTCTAACACTCTCGGGGCAGGAGATCCGGTACTGGGTTCACTCCTGATGAAAAACTTCCTGACAACGCTTCTGGAAACCGATCAGCGGCCGGCACGCATCCTCATGCTTAATAGCGGTGTCCTTCTGGCGGTTACCGACGCAGAAACCGTCGAGGCACTGGTACGTCTGGAACAATTGGGGGTTGAGCTCTTTGCCTGCGGGGTGTGTCTCGACTTTTACGGCAAAAAAGATGCACTTGCGGTCGGCAAGGTTACTAATATGTTCAGTACCGCCGAGAACCTCCTAACTGCCGCCTCGGTTATCTCCCTCTAACCTGCTTTGAACACGATAATATTCTTGACAAAACCACTCCCAACCACTATAGTTTTTTTCTTTTAAGCTGCGATGAGTGTGTCGGGATATAATGTTTGAGACTCTTTCAGATAAATTAGACGCCGTCTTTAAAAAGCTCCGTGGTCACGGAGTTATGACGGAAGACAATATTAAGGACGCCCTTCGCGAAGTGCGTCTGGCGCTGCTTGAAGCAGACGTTAATTTTAAGGTAGTCAAGGACTTCATTGAGTCAGTCCGCTCCAAAGCGGTTGGCACTGAAGTTCTGCAGAGCCTCGCTCCAGGCCAACAGGTTGTCAGAATCGTCCATGACGAGCTGGTGACCCTAATGGGCGGAGCGGGCAATGATGGACTAGACCTCGGTGCCAAACCACCGGTCAGCATTATGATGGTCGGTTTACAGGGAGCTGGTAAAACAACGACCTGTGGTAAACTTGCCAGTTACCTGCGTAAACAAAAGCGACGTCCTCTGCTCGTTCCGGCTGATGTCTATCGACCGGCAGCGATTGAGCAACTAAAAACCGTTGGACGGCAACTCAATATTCCGGTTTTTGATTCACAAGCTGATCAAGATCCGGTTGATATCACGACAGCAGCCTTACGGTTTGCGACCCTGAACGGGTATGACACCGTATTGCTGGATACCGCAGGTCGCCATCAGATTGATGACTTTCTGATGACCGAGCTTGAGCGGATTAAAGCAGTTGCTGAGCCTCGTGAAATTTTATTCGTTGCCGATGCGATGACTGGCCAGGAAGCGGTCACGGTTGCCAGCGGCTTCAATGAGCGTCTAAGCATTACCGGTGTGGTTTTGACCAAAATGGACGGCGATGCCA